>CAYVIR010000065.1:0-5924 GCA_964451645.1 uncultured Candidatus Saccharibacteria bacterium
TGATTCCAAAAGATAAAATTAGATATGCACTTGGCGTCGGGAATCCGGATAATATGATTTATGCAGTATCTGTCGGATGGGATATATTCGATACTGTCTTGCCCACGCGGAATGGTAGACATGGATATATATATGTTTCTAAAGGGCAAGGGGACGAGGAATTTTCCAATTATTCAGTTCTGCATCTTAAATCTAAACAATACGAGTTTGACAGTGGACCTATCGATGAAAATTGTAATTGCCATACATGCAAGACTACATCCAGACAATACCTCCGCTATCTTCTACGTATAGGCGAAGGGTCGGGGTATAGGCTAGCCTCTATCCATAATTTACATTTTTTCACGCTTATAATTAACAAGCTTCGGAGTGAGTAAAATATATCTTATATCAAATTAAAATTGACATATAACTTAGTTAGCGAATACAAACCTTCAGGAGATCAGCAAAATGCGATAGATATCTTAAGTGCAGGAATAGAGGCAAATTTAAAGCATCAGACACTTGTGGGTGTGACTGGCTCAGGGAAAACATTCACAATGGCGAATATTATAAAGAATATAAAGAAACCGACACTTGTACTAGCACACAACAAAACTCTTGCTGCACAGCTTTATTCTGAGTTCAAAGACTTTTTTCCAGAAGATTCAGTGGAGTACTTTGTCTCCTATTATGACTATTACCAGCCTGAGGCATATATTCCGCGACGGGATTTATATATTTCCAAAGAATCCACTATTAATGAAGTAATTGAACGCTACAGGAATTCTGCGACACAATCTCTTTTAAGTGGAAACTCCACAATAATTGTATCTTCCGTATCATGTATATATGGCCTTGGAAACCCTGATGACTATATGTCTTTAAGTAGAACTATCCGTTTAAATGAGTCCTACAGCCGATCTAAGCTTATAGGCCATCTACATGATATGCAGTACGAAAGGAGCGAATATGATTTCTACCCAGGGTTGTTTCGCGTAAGAGGGGACATTCTAGATATATACCTCGCATCTGAGAATTTTGCATTAAGAATTGAATATTTTGGGAATCAGGTAGAGGCCATTAAACACATTAACCCCATTACTGGAGAGATAATGGCAACATTAAATGAATATACAATATTTCCCGCCAAACACTTTGTAACCCCCTTTGAATCGCTAAAAAGTGTCATTCCACAGATAAAAGACGAATTAGAAGAAGAAGTAACATCGATGGAAAGAAGAGGGAAAATTGTCGAAGCGCAGAGACTTAGAGAGAGGGTAAATTATGATATTGAGATGCTGGAACAAGTAGGATACTGTTCAGGTATAGAAAACTATTCCAGATTCATTGATCACAGGAAGCCCGGGTCTCCTCCTTCAACCCTATTGGATTATTTTCCGGATGACTGGCTTTTATTTGTGGACGAATCGCATATGACATTGCCTCAAGTGAAAGGAATGTATAATGGAGACCGCGCTAGAAAAGAAGTGTTGGTTGATTACGGTTTTAGACTGAAAGCGGCCTTGGATAATCGCCCCTTGCAACTTGAGGAGTTTTATCAACGTATCAATCAGGTCGTTTATGTGTCGGCCACTCCGCGTGAATTTGAATTGGAACTTAGTAGGAAAGCAGCAACGAAACTAGCAGGTGATCACAAACTTTCCAAATATGAAGGTTTTGTAGAACAATTAATTCGCCCGACAGGCCTACTCGACCCACAAATTGAATTAAAACCCAATCTCGCCATACACTCCGAGAAGCTTAAGCAGCAAGTGAGGACAAGAGGCTATAGCGGCATGAAAATCTTATCCTCTGAATATCAACCCCTTAATCAAATTGACGATTTATTAATTGAAATTCAAAATATTATTAATAAACGTCAAAGAACTCTCATTACGACCCTGACAAAAAGGATGGCAGAAGACTTGAGCTCATATTTAAAAGATATAAATATTTCCGTACAGTACATACATTCTGACATTGACTCGATGGAGAGAGTAAAAATACTGAAAGATTTACGTCTAGGGAAGTTTGATGTACTAGTGGGTGTAAATCTCTTAAGGGAAGGTCTAGATCTTCCCGAAGTGTCTTTAGTAGCAATACTCGATGCAGATAAGGAAGGATACCTGAGATCAGCCGACAGTTTGATACAGGTTATAGGAAGAGCAGCACGTCATGAAGAGGGAAGAGTTATAATGTATGCAGAAAAGATCACTGAAAGCATGCATAAGGCTATATCCGAGACCTTCCGAAGAAGGAGAATTCAGGATGACTACAATATAAAAAATAATATAACTCCTACAACAATTAAAAAAGAAATCAAGACTCAACTCATTGGAGAAGAAGAGGAATCAGAGAAAGAGAAGGATATAGAACAGGTGAATCTCATCAAAAGGACAGAAAGCTTTAGCATGTTGTCAAGGAAGGACAGAAAGGATTTAATTGAAGAAGTGAGAACACAGATGCTGGTTTATGCTGACATGATGGAGTTTGAAGCAGCTGCAGAAATGAGAGATTTATTGCAGGATTTAAAGGATAAATCGAAAAGCTAGACTTCCATACCCGTCTTTCTATTCATTTCAGTTAACTCTGAGCCTAGCATGATTTGTAAAACCGCAATCAGAGGGATAATAAATATGGCACCCACGATCCCAAACAATATATAGGCCCCAAGAACACTTATTATAGTTATAATCGGATCTATTCCAATTACTTTTTGCATAATCTTGGGTACTATAAAAATCCCTTCGAGCTGCTGGATGGCTAGGAAAAGCAATAAAATATAAACTGCGACTGAAACGCTTGATCCGGAACCCACCGCTATAATGAGTGCAAATATAGCAGTGACAAATGGCCCAATATTGGGGACTGCCTCTAAGATGGAGGCAATAAAAGCAATTGGAAGTGCATATTCATGCATCTTATACCCTTCAAAGAAAACCGTCGGAGTTACAAGTCCTAACCAAGTGAGAATACCGATAAATACCATCAAGAATAATTGCGCTCTCATCCAGGCCCCAAGTTTTAATTCTACTTTCTCCAGTCGCTTTGCGTATTTCACTTTATCCTGTTTTTTTATGGGTATAAAATTGATAAAACTGTGGTACACCTCTTCTTTACGCACCAGCATGTAGATAGAAAGCATTGTAATAGTAACCAGCCCTCCCACCGTGCTAATTGCTGAATTTAATATATTGTAAGCACTTGATATGCCAGAATTAAAAATACCACTTAAGCTCGTGAAATCATTAACAAATCTATTCCTTAATTCTTGAATATCAATGAGATCTTGAAGCCACGGAAAAATTAAAAACAATTCTTGTAGAATATTAGTAAGCAATTGAGGCATAAGTAGGAATAGATTCTTCATTTGTTCAATCGTTTCACTAAAAACTGTAACCATCATAAGACTCAGGACCAGTAAAAGTGTTATAAAAAGGAATGCAGTAGAGAGAAATCTCGGAATTTTTTTCGACTCAAAATAATCTACATAAGGTCTTAATGCGGAGTTAATAATAAAGGCCAAGAAAAGCAGAACAAATATAAGCCTTAACTGCCAAATAAGAACAATTAAGACAATAAAGAGAGCTATAATAATTAAGCTTTTTAGAGTTATCTCAAATTTTATAGATTCACTTTTCATATCTTATCAAATAACTTTAACTTGGCTAAACTCATTTCCCTCTTGAGATCGAGAAAAATGTATATTGAAAGAGAAATATTAAGAAGAAAGATTAAAAGATATATCCACAAATAAGTTCTTCCCGAAAGTGTGTTATAGAGTATGTATACATTTGCTAACCATAAGACTATCAACCACCTAAAAGCGGAGCCATATAATTTATGTGCAGTGGAAATAGTCTTTTCAACTGGAGACCTAAAGTAATCCTCTATATGTTTTTTATCTAGGGTCTTTTTCGATTTATCAGTATATATTAAAAGGGACACAATGAAGCCCGTGCTGAGTACAGTAAACATGAACAGGTCGGAATATGAAGAAAGTATTACAATATTTTCTTCTAATTTCATTCCATATAAAAGTTTGTATATATTATTATATCCTAGAGAAGGAAGATTTATAGCAAAGACTACACTTGAGAAAATAACACCTATTAATTTCCCGACTATTAGCGCTAACAGAGGAGTAACAGGAAGATCTGATACTTTCATCTAAATTATTATGAATAATAAATCATAGCAAGAATACGAAGAAAAGCGAATACACTATTATCTTGCTTTATTTCGAAATCTTATTTACTTGGGAAGTAAGTCTAGATTTATATCTAGCCGCTGTATTTCTATGGATAGTCCCTTTTTTGGTTGCAATGTCCAACTTACTATATGCATCAATTAAAAGTTTCTTTGCTTTTGCAGCTTTTCCCTCTCCAACTGCACCTATTACAGCTTTTGATGCTTCTCTAAAAGTGACTTTATTCTTTAAGTTGATCTTTTTCCTTCTTGCACTCACTCTCATTGCTTTTTTTGCGGAACTTGTATTGGCCATTGAATATAACTTTAGATAATTATTACTTATTTCGTGGAATTTGCTACCACATAGGCATTTTAGCAACTTAACAGTAGTTACGCAAGTTAGATCAGGAATTTGATTAGTTATATAAACTTAGCGGGCTAATTATAGTTTTTTTCATAAATATGTTTAAGTTTATAAATTGATAGTTTATTTCAAGAACAAACGCATATTTCTAAATTTGTAAGCTTTTTCCCATGGTTAACAACTTCAGGGACGCTTCACTTAACTTGTATTTTATTATATTTAGATTCACCTGGATAAAGTGGTATGTGTTCTTGAATTACTTCCTCTACTTGCTAATGGCAATAAAATAGGTTATATTTATAGCTTAATTTCTGCCCCGAAATTAATTTTCATAATATCCGAATGACTAAGAATAATAAAGCCGTTAAAAAGGACTCTTCTCAACCTGTAGCTCAGGATAAGAAATCTTTTGAAAAATCAATAATAAAAGACCTTGAAGACTCACGACTTAGAATTAAGCCTTGGTTCCTTCAACTTGTGGGCGGGATCTTTATTATTCTGGGGATTATATTTATATTATATCCGTTGATCTCAGATAGAGTAGACGTCAATTTACCGGACTTCCTTGAGAGGCAAGAGACATCTCAAGACGACAAAGAAGAAGAAGGAGAGGAAGAGGAAAATGACAAAACTGAAGAAACCCCAGCGAAAGAGGATACCACTGAAGATACCGGTAATATAGCAAGCGATAGTACGAAGAGGGAGGACACCGCTTCGACCATATCGTCTCGTGAAAAGTCTGCTAGAAATATTCAATTGATAGAATCAACAGGTGTATGGAGAGCGACCGGTTACTCAGCGAACGATATAACTATAGGAGCCTATGAGGTAAGGCTTGGAGATACCTTGTGGGAGATTGCCGAGGCTGCTTACGGCGACGGATCACAATGGCAAACTATCTTAGCTAAGAATACTACTCAAATTGGCTTTCTTCCTGATGGTAGTCAAGCACTTATTGTTCCAGGCCAATTCTTAACAATTCCTTAAAATTTTTTGATAGAATATTTACTGTGTTTACTTAAGATACAGCACTATTTGTTATGGTATATATAACTTCAGATCATAAAGGGTTCGATATAAAGGGAAAGACTATAGAGTTCCTAAAAGCTAATAAAATACAATACGAAGACCTTGGACCGTTTAAATATGACCCCGAGGATGATTACCCTGATTATGCATTTATGATAGGGGAGAAGGTGGTGAAAGAGAAGTAATAATAGAATTTGGAAATGATATATTAAAATTTAGTGAAAATGATAAAATTTTATTATCAAAAAATGAG
This sequence comes from uncultured Candidatus Saccharibacteria bacterium, assembly GCA_964451645.1. Taxonomy (GTDB): domain Bacteria; phylum Patescibacteriota; class Dojkabacteria; order B142; family OLB20; genus JAJTYI01. The sequence goes on from CAYVIR010000065.1 coordinate 5,820, forward strand.
ATTGCACTTGCAAAAGATAAAACAATAAATGATAGAATAGTTGAAACTAGAAAATTAAATAAAACCTGAAAAATTCGTCCCTAAACCTTTTAATCCAGGCTATAA
>CAYVIR010000066.1:0-5871 GCA_964451645.1 uncultured Candidatus Saccharibacteria bacterium
GATTGCAGTGATAATAGATGTGAGTATTAATGATGCCTTTCTTGGTTCTGCGGTATTTTACTTCGGCGGTAACACTACCTCCGCACGACCCACACTTTGCAATCTTCTTGAATGGGAATATTTGTTTGTTCCACTGCCGTGGGACTACTTCGAGTTGTATCTGAACTTTGTCAAAAATATGTTTTGTAATCAGTGGTTCATGCGTCCCTTTATACCATTTGTTTCCGAATTTGAACTCTCCGTAGTAGAAGGTGTTATTCAAAGTAGCATAGATCCTGCCAAGCGATAGTCTACAGTTATTCTTTGTCCTGAAGTCGAGGCTATCAAGCCAGCGTTTAACCATTCTGCCAGAGTAGCCTTGGTTGGCTACCTTCATAAACATCTCTTTGATGATCGGTGCTTTTTCTGGGTCAAGCTCAACAGATGCTATGCGATTATTCTTCATGATGTTTATATAGCCAATTGGAGCTGGTCCCGGTCTAATGCCCATTTTGCATTTGTTTCTGTGCCCTCGTTTGACGTTTATTCCTCTGTTATCATTCTCTAACTTGGCCTGAGAACCTAAGATCATTAGCAGGAATTTCTCATTAGGGTTATTGCTAAACATCTGGGTGTGAGTTTGGATGAATAGCAATTTCCCTTGATCCATCAGATCTACTATTCTGCCAAGGTCACCTGCATTTCTAGATATTCTATCAGGTGCCCAAGTTAAGATAGCGTTGTACTTTCCTCGATGCAGATTATCTATCATGTAGTTAAACTGCGGTCTTTGACCAGTCTCTTTAGCTGAATGACTTTCAGTGATTTCTTCTACTATGAATAGCTTTTCACGCTTAGCCTGCTGACGCATCTCCATCAGTTGGCCTTTAATGCTCATAGCCTGCTTTTCATCAGATTCCGATGATTTTCTGGCGTACAAGCAGTACTTTATTGGTATGTCAGTCAATTCCTTCATTAGAAGGAAGGTACCGCAAGCTTTCTGTTAAGTCTAGGCTAAAAATAATATCCACCTCCGCCTAGCGAGCTTCTTCGATTTTCATACCAACTACCTCCACCGCCACGAAGTAGACCAGCAATTTCATCTGTAATAACCATTGGTTTACCGTGATCTTTCTCTATTACTTGAAGAAGCATCATACTAAATGCATCAGCTAAATCGTCATGATTTTCATTGCCAAAGTATACAAGTTGCTGGATTAGATCTTTTGCCCCTGTTCTTGGAAATAACACCTGCCCTTGGCGTATCAACGGAGTTACCGAACTTAATCTCGATCTTTTGTCTTGTCCATGAACCTTGAATCCATGCGTATAAATCCCCTCTTTATCTAACTGTTGGATCACAGATTTCTGGTATCCGACATCTTCGATGTAAATCTCGGTCTTTCTGCCATAGTAGCTTTGTTTATAAATGTTCTTAATTTCATCAATTGTCTTGGGAAAATCGATTCTGCTATTGATCGGATTAGGCAAAATGTAGATTTTCTTTTCGCCAAGGTAACCAAACACATGTGCTGTTAATATTGCTGTGCAATCAGCAGTGGATCCCTCTGATATGGCTAGATCTACTGTAGTGAGCGTATATCTGAATTCATCAGTTTTTTCTGGTAGCTCGTCATAGAACTGTATCCATTCAGGTAAAACAATTTGATCTTCATCAGCAACAATTTTAAGCATATATTCTCTTTGCCAAGTGCGATCATCGCCAGTTTTTAAACGCTGTATTTCAAACTCTTCTTGGGTGGGGTATTTGCCTAACCATGTTGGTGTACCGTTTTCATCTGCAATTGGTACTTCCAAATATCTGGTTGTATTTTTGGGATAACTATCTAGGCTATTTTTGATTCTCATTACCACAGAATCGTTATGCACCAAGTTTCCTACAACCAAGAATTTAGTTTTCTTATCTCCAATTGGAAGAATTTCTGATGTAAACCAGTTATAGTTTCTATCTCGCATTTCTTTGGTAGTTGTAGCATTAGGGTCTTCTATGTCATCACAGATAACGAGGTCTGGTCTATATGCTCCGTGCCTCATCCCTCGGATACTTTGCTCACTAGATACAGCTATAATTCTGGCGTTAAACCTAGGTATTACTAATGAATAGGATCCCCATTCATCAGATTCTTCTTGGAATGGTCCTAGGTCTTGTTTGAGCAGTTCGTTAGTTTCGAGTGTCTGCCTGATATTGGTAAAATGCCTTTTTACTTGATCCTTTGTTCTGGATACTATCAAAATACATTTCTTTTGTTGCTTTCCCAGTATTGCCCAGATTGGATATGACTGGGAAAGGATAGTCGACTTACCTGACCCTCGAAAAGTTACCACTACCGACAACCAATTGGATTCGTCCTCGGAGATATCTATGAGGTCATAGTGAAAGGGCGCAGTTTGATAGTTTGTATAGTCATAAAAATAAAGGTGAAAAAACAAGTTGTGACTTTCTCGGGTTAGTATTCTTCTGACAGCTTGATCAGCTAAGACTTGTTCTATTAAATTTCGATCTATGATGTTGTTATTCTTCATGGTTTTCTTCTGAATCTGAATTATTACTAAATGCCATTGCAAGTGACTTGCGGATTAGCTCCTTTTGCTCCTCTGTTAGTGGCACATCACCATTCTTGGTTGTAACTTCAAGTTTTGGTGAATATTGCTTGTGATGGTTTTTGAGCCAGAAAATGATGCCTGTCATATTGCCTTCTTTGATAGCATTGATTAACTGACTCTCTGCCATATCATTTACTAGTTGAGATCCCTCATCTAATGCGAACTCCGCTTCTTCTGCAAATTTGGGATCGTCTTTTTTCCAACGGTAGTAGGTGGCTCTGCCAATACCTAACTTCTTGCAGGCAACCTCTACTATTGGTGTTTTCTTGAGCTGCTTGATTAGCTCTGCTTTCTGGTTAGTTTTCATGATATTTTGATTCCCTTTTCACCAGTAAGCTTTTCCCAGCGTTTCTTGATTACTTCTGCATAGACTGGGGATTTCTCCATAATGAAACACCTCCTGCCCATTTTCTGTGAAGCAATTAGTGTTGATCCGCTACCGCCAAAGGGCTCTATGATCAGATCACCTCGCTTAGTTAGAACTTTAATGTAAGGGATTAGTATTTCTATTGGCTTAGTACCAAAGATGATCCCTTGACCTGAGCTTTTCTCGTCAGCTGCTTTGTATTCAATAAAGTCAGTAGGCTGGATTTTCTTGCCTTTCTCATAGCCTTCCCAGTGTGGTTTGCCAGCTATAGCGTATAGTGCTGTCTCGTATTCGTTTTGCAGTAGTTCATCTTCTGCTGTAAGGTTGAATTCTGTTTTATCCTCAGTTGAGCCAACCATGGCAATATCGTGCTTGGAGAAGAATTTATATTTAGCGGCGAAGCCTTGATTACGATTGGGTAAGTGCCAGACAATCATGTTCTTGACCTTCCAGTACTTTTCCATCTCATTCCATATAATTCGCAAGTTTCTCCAGTTTTCGTAAACTATGATGTGGAAGTTATCACTGGCTATCTTGGCAATGTTTGCCATCCATAGTTCTGTAAAATTATCTGGCAACACGTCAGTTTCTAAATATTTGCGATTGCGTTTAGCTCCAAACCCCTCCACTGGTTTGCCATTTTTCTTTTTGCCTTTTAGATAGTCCAGAATATATGGAGGATCAGTAAAGCACATGTCCGCTTTATGCCCATCCATTAGCTTGAGCGTATTTTCTTCAACTGTGGAGTCCCCACACATTAGTCTGTTGTCGCCTAACTTCCAGATATCACCTTTTTGGATTTCTACTTTTTTGATATCTAGCTTATCCAGCTCTTTCTGGAGATCGAATATTTCTGGATTATCTATTTCTAGATCAAAGATTGAATCTAGTTCCTCGGAGTTGAATCCGATATCTGAAAGGAATTCTTCAGCAAAGTTAGCGAGTAGAGCAAAATCAAACTCACCCTGATTTTTGTTGAGCCTCAGGTTTAGTTCTTTTTCTTTCTCGATATCTGGGAGATTGATATAGACGGCTGGTACTTGTTTTATCCCTAATGCTTTTGCAGCTTCCAGTCTCATATGTCCTCCAATTACTACATTCTTACGGTTTTCTGCACCGTTAAGGATAATTGGATCTACTAGTCCAAAGCGTTGTATACTAACTTTAAGGTCTGACAAAGCCTTTTCATCCCACTTTCTGGGGTTGTAATCGGCTTTAGTAAGCTTGTCTATGTCTACATAGACTGTTTGGAGTTTGTCACTCATGGTTTGTAATTAATAACTAAGTTACTAATTAGTAAACCAGAAACGCTATACGGTCTCGTTCGGTGGGGCCTTGAAAAGGTAGAGATAATCAGGGTTTACGAAGAGCATTTTATCTTCGAATTTTATTAGGTCTCTGTATCCCATTTTTTCGAAAATTCTTTCATTCATTCTGAGTACTTTTAGTTTCATTGCATTTTCTAGGTTACCTGTCTTCTCGCGATCGAGTGCTTTGGTTAGTACTTCGCCCCATTTGTGCTTTCTTTTCACATACTGTGCTGAGCCAAATAGAAGATTGCAGATTTTCCCTGTGTCTTTTGAAAAAGCAAAATCTATTTCGCTATTCTCAATTTTAAGAATACCTTTTCGCTTATTGTATGGAGCCTTGGTAATTTCAGCGAATAGCTTGTCACAAAATGCCCAGTCCAACTGTTTAATTATCATTGCAGTGTTCTCTTCAAACTCAATAAATTTATCTGCAAATTTAGGAGCTTTGACATGGTTGGTGTAGATGAAGTAGGAATCGCTAAATTCGGCTTTCTTTTCAGCGTAGCTATGATCTACGAGTTTGTTATGTTTATGATTTACTAACCCCTTGAATGTATTCGGATCAACGTAGATGAACTTTCGGTATCTGCTAACGATTTCACTCAGAATTTGCCGCTTTTTCTCGTACAGAGGATCGGTATCTTGCATCTTTTTTATTTTCTTTTGTACTTCGCTTATAGTTACTTTATCCATAGGCTGGTACGTAATTAGTTATTGATTCTAAGGTTTCATTGGCTTTGTAATTATAGACGATCCCAACGCTATACCTTGCTCTGGTGATTGCAACATAGAATTTTGAACGTGTTTCGTTACTGAGATCAATTGTTCTGTTTTTTAACCAAGAGACCATACTCTTACCACCTGTTTTTGTTGGGTAGATAAGAACTCTCTCAAATGTTAACCCTTTCGATTTCCCAAAGTTCCATTCTGGCGGTATTGCGCCACTCCATTTGAGAATCACAGGGCTAAATTGGTCACAATAAGCTGAAATATCCTGTTCATTTACGGCATAGATTCCTTCAAACTCTTTTTTATAAGATCGGCACTTTGTACAGGTACACGGTTCGCATTTCTCATAGTCGGGGAATAGTTGTGAAGAAAAATCGCAGATTTTTTTGTTATTTCTATGGGTATTTTTTAACGTGGTGGTGTCAACTTCGTACGAATCTTTTTTGCATTCGCTGTTCAGAAAATCCTGTATTTTCCCATCCCGATATTTTTTGTACTTCGGAGAATGGTGGGTAAGATATGTAACTTGTCTCGGATCTCCAACAAGTAAAACTTCAGAGTTTGATTCAAATAACAATTTTATAATCTCCAGCTCCCAACCCGCCAAATCCTGAATCTCATCGATAAAGATATATGGATAGATTCTGGATATCCTATCTATAACTTCACCTTTCGTGTTTTTGTTAGCAGAGACAATAAAGTCTGCAATGGTATCCGAACAGATTTTTAAGTTACTCTTTGAAAGAAAGTAGTATTGATAAAAATTTTTGTCCTTAGCCCACGAGTATGTTTTGCCATCTCCTCCTTTATAACTTGTGGTAGAGCCTGTTTCAGATAAGAAAAAATTGATTCTTCTATCAT
>CAYVIR010000067.1:0-4210 GCA_964451645.1 uncultured Candidatus Saccharibacteria bacterium
GGCTGACCCAACGTGTTCCACTCTTGCAGTATCTTCAAAGGTGCTGTGATTATATCAACTCCAAGGTAAATACAGTAATTAAAATGTTCTATAGACCGGATACTTGCTGCTAGAAGTTTAACATGCGAATCTCCCTCCATATACATCTTCCGAATATTTTTTATTGTATCCATTCCCTGAAGCCCTTGATCATCCAATCTCCCAATAAATGGCGAGACATAAAAAGAAGCACCAAGAGAGTTTTCGGTTGCAGAATATACTGCTGCGGCCTGTTGTTGTGTAAAACATAAGGTCATATTTATATTTACACCTTTACGTGATAGTTCCTTTGCCGCCTTCAACCCCTCTAGGGTTGTCGGTAGTTTAATATGGGGGTTACTAATCCAAGAGCGCATATATTCTGCCTGGTTAATCATCTCTTTTGCACTTGTCCGTAGGTCGGAATAAACCTCAATAGATATTGATCCCTCTGGAATTATCCTTCGAATCTTTTTCACGATCGATTGATATTCCTGCAGAAGCTCTTCCTTCTCAAGAAAGCCTTCTTCTTCAATCTTTTTCTTAAGTTGCAGGTTCTGGGCTATCAAAGATGGATTTGTTGTCTGCCCATCTAAAAAGCCTAATAATTCGACAGCTTTTTTGGTTTCTAACGGATCGCCGCTATCTAAAAAAATTTTTGTTGAAGTGGAATTTCTCATGAAGTAGAGTTTAACCTAAATAGTCCCTTTCAGTAAATAGAGGCCATTAGATGAGTAAAGATTGCGACCAATACACATTCCCTATTAGTGCTCTAACAAATTGCCTCTGCTTCTCTCGCAGATCTTCAAGATATTTATACTAAATCTGGTCGAGGCCACTTTCTGTGAATACGTTTCCTGGCAAAAGCCGTAATTTTTTAAATCGCTATATTTAAGATAAAGTACGACTATAGACATAACTATTTCTACAGGCTTTGTAGAGAAGCGGCTAGCTTTTTGCGGTAAGCTTTCTCGGAGTTCCTAGTGATGATTAAACATTCCTAGATCGATACTTTTCATTTAGGTATCTCTCCCAAGGGATTGTAGAAAGTCCGTTCCCGGTTAATCTATTTGCGAGTTGATCTAGTGTATATGTGGCTCCATATTGATGAATATTTTCTGCCAACCATTTCTTTATTTTTTCTATGCCACTTTCTTCAAGTATGAGCATGTCCACATTCCCAATTTCTGCTTCAAGTTTCTCAGTGAATTGTGAAGCAAAAACAGTCCCAACAGAGTAAGTAGGGAAGTATCCTATCGCACCCATGCTCCAATGAATATCCTGAAGACATCCTTCAGCATCATTTGTAGGCCTTACTCCTAAATGCTCTTCATAAAGGCCATTCCAACGGCCTGGAAGGTCGCTAACCGCTAATGTGCCTGCTATGAGTTCCTTCTCAATTTGGTAGCGAATATAGATGTGAGTGTGATAGGTAATCTCATCGGCTTCTACTCTGATGAATCCTGGTTTTACCAGATTGAAGTATTTATAGTAGTCTTCAACCTCAAAATTAATGTAGTTCTCTCCTAACATATGGAAATTATCGATATTTTTTTCGATAAATGCTTTGGATCTCCCGATGATATTTTCAAAAAAACGTGACTGGGACTCATGAATCCCCAAGCTTGAGTTCGTGAAAAGGGAGGTGGTATTTAATTCCGGATTATGCTGAAGAGAATAAAGGGCATGACCGAATTCATGTATAGTGGAACTTAAGCATTTGGCGAAGTCTTTTCCTTCGTATCTTGTTGTGATTCTGACGTCATCGGTGGATAATCCTTCGCTAAAAGGATGCGTGGAGGAGTCCAATCTAAGACGATCTTTGTCATAGCCAAAATAATTAAGTATGGATGTATTTAGCTTTTTTATTTTTGAGATCTTATAGGGTAATTCAGTCAAAAGATTATCGTATACATCTCCTTGTCTCTCCTGCACCTCCTCCCTTAACTTTTTGGAGATAGTCAATACTTTTTTAAAATATTCATCGAGAAAAGATGTACTTAAGCCTTCTTCAAATATATCTAGAAGCGTATCGTACGGATCGGTCGAAGAGTTGAGATAATGGGCCTTTTTTTTATTTAGAATAATTATGTTCTCTAAATCTCTTTCAAAGACGGCAAAGTTCTTCTGCTCCCTTGCTTCTCTCCAAACTATTTGGGATATAGAAACAGCCCTTTCGTATTCTTCAAGAAAATCTTTCGGAAGTTTCTCATAGGCCAACATTTCTCTTTTTAGGACTCGGATTAATGCCTTCTCGTATATATTAAGATCTTCTTCTTGTGCAAGTTCAATCCACTCTTTGAACTCCCGATTGGTAATAAGCGATTGTATGAGTGTCTGCGCTTTCCCCATGGCCATCCCTCTATATTTCGCACCCGATATAGGCATATATACCTCCCCATCCCACGATGCTAGGGTGCACAACTGAAGGATAGCCCAAATATCTTGATAATGGCCTAGAATGTTTTTGATGTATTTATTGGTGAATATTTGAGAGTCCATTTAGGTTATAAAATTAATTGTTAAAATTAATATTTAGTATTTTTTTTAGATCGCTTTTCCTATACTCAATTAATTCTGTTGAGCCAGTTAATACAACCTTTGATAAAGTCTTCCCAATTATATGATATGGAAGTATCACATAGTCTGCTCCAGCTTTCTTTAATATTTTCCTTTGCTCGCTATATTTCCCCACTACAATGGTAACCGGCTTTTTTTTGAAAGTTTTTGTCCTATTTAGGAGTAATATATTGTCATCCAGATCGGGTATAGATGAAATAATCACCCTTGCTTCTTCTAGATGAGCTTTCTCCTGGATTTCAGGGTCTGAAATATCCCCGTACAATATATTGTAATTCTCCTTCTTTAATCTCTGAACTATGTCAGGATTGAAGTCGATAATGAGAATATTCTCTTTATGAGTGTTCATGTCCTCTAAGAATGCGGCTCCCATCCTGTGTGCCCCAATAAGTAGTATATGTTCTTTAAACTTTAACGACATCTGTGGTTCCTTCTGTAGTTTCTTCCTCTCAAAAACTCCCAGGGAAGAGCTTAATTTTGAGTACAAAGAATTCCCCTGAAGTATGCCGTACGTCGATAAAGTGAAAGTAATGATCCCAACAAGGGTGATAATAGACACAACGTTGTCAGGAACATGGCCGAGATTATTGCCGAGAAAGATGATTATAAGGCTAAACTCGGATATTTGAGCTACAGTAAGACCTGACAAGAAGCTAACTCTTTTGGTATACCCTAGTAATCCCAAAAGAGTGGTAACAATGAGTGGCTTCCCTATTAGCACGAAAGAAGAGAGGATAAGAGAGGGAAGTAGAGACTCTTGTATATTATGAAACTCTAGCTCCATTCCGAGCAATACGAAGAAAATTAGTATAAAGAAGTCTCTAAGTGACCGTACTTTACTTACGATTTGGAAGCTTTCAAGGGAGTTTGCAAGTGCAAGTCCGGCTAGAAAACCTCCGATTTCTACCGAGAAACCGATTAAAGGAGAGCTTACAAAAGCAGCAAAACCTAATGCCCATGCAAGGGTTACAATGAACAAGATCTCTTGAGAGTCCGAGATCTTATGAATAAACCGGGGAAAGATCGATCTACTGAAATAGACTATTGTTCCAAATAAGACGAATATTTTGATAAATATGGCTAATAGACCTAAAACTGAGAGTCCTTCCTGTGACGAAGAGAAGGACGTGAGGATTACCAATGCCATAATCGCAAAGAAATCTTGGACTAATAAGAATCCAACCGAAATTTTGCCGTAAAGACTCCCAAGATCATGTTTATCTGACAGTAGTTTCACGATTAAAATTGTGCTTGAGAAAGCTAAAGCTATGCTGGCATATATTGAGGCAATACTTGAGAAACCCATTATTTTACAAAGGAGAAAACCTGCAGTTAATGTGAAAACTATCTGCCCGATGCCAGTTATGAATACGGTTCTTCCTACGGAACGAAGTTCAGAGATCTGTATTTCCAGCCCTAACATAAATAAAAGCAAAGTAATTCCTATCTTAGATAGTGATTGAAGAGTATCTCCACTAGTATTTTCTGTAGTTAAAATGAAAGAGAGAAGTATGCCCGTAAAAATATAAGCGAGAATTGTCGGTAGTTTTATAAGCTTAAAAAGAATGGCCATAATTGCTGCTCCACCAGTGATTACGGCAAGCTCAAGAAA
>CAYVIR010000067.1:4220-5800 GCA_964451645.1 uncultured Candidatus Saccharibacteria bacterium
ATACCTTGCATTTATTTTGTGATTAATTAATTATTAAAATAGCATTTTCTTTGGTCACGAACAAGGTCGAGGAGGGGGCATCATCGCCACACCTATATGATAGTTTAAGAGCAGGAAGAGTACATACCTGAAAATAGATAATAAGTATATTGGGGCTATTCTAATCATTTCGATTAAACCCGGGTATCAATTCTAGATAATTGCTTGTTATAATGAGTCAATATAGTAAAATTTATACACGTATTGCATTACTTGCCATGGATATATATCCGTTGGCAGTTATAATATTTATCTAGTGATTTTTTATGCAAGGAGTTTTATACACTGATGGAGGTGCGAGAGGGAATCCGGGTCCTGCAGGGTTTGGAGCTTTACTCTATTCTGTAGAAGGGCAGTTGATTGATTTAGATGGTAGTTTTGAGTCATATGCTACCAATAATTTCGCTGAATATTCTGCCTTGATTATCGGTATTAAATTAGCAGTCAAAAGAGGAATTAATACCTTAGAATGTAAACTGGATAGTGAATTGGTTGTAAAGCAATTAAATGGAGAGTATAAGGTGAAGGATGAGAAGATTAAATTTTTTTATGATCAGATTATGACCTTAAAAAAAGATTTCGTATCAATAAAGTTTATGTATGTCCCAAGAAAAGAGAATTACCTAGCTGATAGGTTGGTTAATTTAATTTTGGATATTAGGAAAGGATGAACAGAGTGAGAATGGGGAGTTATTCTTCCAAACAAGGCTGGCATGAAAAAGTACTATCGAACGATTCCATTACAATGAGTCGCAAGGAAAGAGACTCTTCTAGAAAAAAGATTAAGAGAAAGAGATTAAATAAGAAGAGAGTGGCATTATTTTCTTTTTTTGTTGGATTGGTTTTTTGTGGATTTTTCTTCTACAACTATGCAAATAGGATACCCGGTGTCAATATTCCCGTCGTACAACCTGCCAGATCCCTTTGTAATAATATACTTGATCCTCAATGCTGGACTGACAACTTCAGACCTCAGCTTAAACAAACAAAAGGTCAGACGAATCTATTAATTGTTGGCTTAGACACTAGGAAGAATGATCAAGGGCTCCTAAATACCGATACTATTGCCTTAATCTCATACGATCATGCAAGCGAAGAGTCTATGCTTATATCCATCCCTAGGGATTTTTATAGTATCAAGTATGCTACCCGTATAAATGCTATATATGCTTTCACAAAAGACAGGGATGAAGCTGATCCGTTCAAATATTTGAAAGAGGAGGTTACAGCGATCACGGGTAGAGAAATACATTATTTCACAACTGTAAAGTTTGATTCCTTCATGGAGGTAATAAATGAATTTGGAGGCATCGAAGTGTGTCCGAAGGAGGCCTTCACTGCCCAATATCCAAATGACTACCCTAAAGCTGGCGAGTCTCAATGGCTATATTATGATTTTAGTGCCGGTTGTCAAACAGTCACGGGAGAAAAGGCTCTTGTATACTCCAGATTTAGATATGTCTCTAAAGGACCGAGTTCTCTTGCTAGCGACTTCTCTAGGGCTAGGAGACAACAAGAAATACTAGAAGCACTGAAAGATA
>CAYVIR010000068.1:0-5783 GCA_964451645.1 uncultured Candidatus Saccharibacteria bacterium
TGCTTCGGGCGTGGTTGGTCCATTTGCAAGTTCCAATATATTTTTAGCTTTGATCCTGTGAGCGTTCTCATCCGTCACAACATTTTCTAAAGCGGCAGGGGCAAGGACCGTGACATCAAGCTCCAATAATTCTTCATTCGAGATAATTTTCATACCCGGGAACCCCTTAAAACTTCTATTAGAATTTTTATACTCGATAGCCTCATCGATATTTATTCCATCTTTATTGTAGATACCGCCCTTTGAATCAGACACGGCTACGATTTTGTATCCTAAATCGTATGCCAGCTTAGCAAACCAGTGGCCTACATTCCCCATGCCTTGTACTGCTATTGTCACTTCATTTTTATCGTAATTTTCATGCTCTACCAATGCCTCGAGCGTATATACTCCGCCCTGTCCTGTAGCTTGGTCTCTACCTTCTGAGCCACCTAAATCGATTGGCTTACCTGTAAATACGCCATTATTCTCCTCCCCACTTACCTTTTTAAACTCGTCCAGCATCCAGGCCATTATTCTGCCGTCAGTATTGACATCGGGGGCAGGGATATCTTTATCAAGGCCAATAACTGGCGCAATACCTCTTACATATCCTCTAGAAAGTCTCTCCAGCTCACCTGTCGATAGAAGTTGCGGATTTACCGCTATACCTCCCTTTCCCCCACCATAGGGGATATTTACCACCGAACATTTCCAAGTCATCCACATAGACAAAGCCCGGACCTCATCTTCGTTTACCTGTTCATGGAACCTTATTCCACCTTTATACGGGCCTCGACTATTGTTATGTTGAGATCTATACCCTTGGAAAATTTTTATTTTCCCATTATCCATTTCCACGGGAATAGATACTTTCACCACTCTATCAGGCCACATGAGCCTCCCACTTACCATCTCTTTTAGATGTAATAGACTTGAGGCCTGCTTCAATTGTTCCTGGGCATTGAGAAAAGGATTCGACATAAGAATGTGTAATAAATGTGAGGTAATTAACTAAGTAATTTATCGGAAACGAATGGGAAGTGTCAACAGCGGGGATGCATTAACATCGCCAGTCGCATCATAAACATCTATACGTCCTGCATCGGTAACTGAAGTAGGAATAGATCCTAAGTCAACGGTCTGATCGAATTTGACATATTCAGAGGAGGAAGTTTCATTCGCTGAAGATACTACTCCGCTTGAAACCTCCCGACTATTGTCGTCTCTAAGAATGAATTTGAATTTATTGCCTTCAAAATTTTTGAGTTCTCCCACAAATCTTAAACTATTTGTGGTAATCAACTGCCCATTGATAGGACCTTTTAAGTTCATCTTATCTACTCTGAAAGTCTTACGAAAAGTTATGCTTATTGTCTCCGCCTCCGCTGAGTTATTATCTTTATCGGCTGGATAAATTATCAAATAACCTTCACTGGTAGTAGGGGAATCAGTAACGTCAACAGAACCGGTAATACTCCCGCTAGTTGCGTCTACCGCAAGTTTCTCGCCAATTTGTAGGCCATTATCATCGAAAGCTTTCAAGCTTACGGCCGACACATTTTCTGCTTTAAGATTGAATTCAATTCCTCCCCCGACTTCTTGAAATTCTTCAGGAGAAATCACACTGAAAACGGGGTCTGTGGTTAGTACTGTGGGAGTAACTTCCAATGTAGCATCAGTCACTAGAACTTCCTGATTACGGGCAATATCATTTAAAGCTCTTTGAAGGGAGAATTGCCAGAATATCACTCCAAAAAGTATTAATATGATGAATACCAGGCCATAATTTACCAACGCACTCGAGTCCTTCCTTCCTTTTTTCTCTTCTGAAAAGGTCTCGTTCATCAATGCTGAGAGATCAGGCTTGGCTTTTCGTTTCTTCCCCTGGCCATTTTCTTGAGAAAAAGTATTGTGGGCATCAAGTTCAAACTCTTCCGGGCCATTGGAATCAGTTTTTGCAGAATCCAAGATCTGTGCATTAGGAGACGCCGTTGGGACAAACGGAGCATGTATATCCGAAGTTTCTTTTTCCCTATCCATCTTTGAGCAGTAATTTTATTTATATTATCATATTTGATTTTTGATGGGAATTACTTGTATCGATGAAGGATCGACGAGGCTGTTTGCCTCTTCTTTACTAAAAAAATAACCGGGATATTTGGGGAATGAAGAAAAAAGCCTCCTGTTTTCACTTTACGTATTCATTCCGAACTGCCTCCTCGTCTTCGATCTCTGGGGTTTTACTTAACAAGCCATTCTCAAAATTATCATAATCAGCTTTTTCTCCTACCTCAAGTCCATCCTCGTTTGTCTCCTCCGATTCATCTTCTTCAAAACTTCTTTCGCTGGGTCTTATTAATCTAGTAACTTTAAAAAGTATCAAAAATACAATGAAAATTCCTATCAATATAATCCCCATAATAACTATGCCTAGCAATAACTCATCTAATAAAGCCCCATATATAGACTTTAGAAGGTCCATAATGGCCGTGGTCTGCTCCTCAGAAAATACTTCTGCCGGTGGAGTGAGTTTACCCCATAGAAAGAAATCAGCCATTATCCTAAGTAGTATTTTCCCAATCAGACTAAATACGATAAGAGCAATGCCACTATTGAGTATAATCCTTAACGCACTTAAAGCCGGTTTTATTGAGAATAGAGAGGAAAAACCGGTAAAAATTATGGCCATAATTAAACCGCCAAAGCCAACTATAGTAGATCTATATACTATTTCCTGAATTTTGCGCGGAACTTCTCCAGGTTGCTTATCAAAGTCATGGAATACATTTATTTCTTCATCCCACTTAGGTAACGCTGATTTTAAAAACGCTTCCATAATATTGTTAGTAGGCGTGTTAGCCTTGGATAATAGCTCGTCTTTAAGATAGGGCTTAAAATCCTCAGGAATACATGTAAGTTTGCCTGATATGATCTCAATCAAATCTGTTACTTCTTTTTCCTTGCAATCGGGTAAGTCCTCATATCCCAGTATTGCCATGAATTCTTCAACCAGGAGACTATTTCCTTTTTCTCCTGAATACTTTTCTATTAATTCTTCACGCGGGAAGTAAAGTATAAGATCACCTTCTTTTTTTAGCCAAAATAAACCATTTCCTACATTTTCTTTAACTGTAATCTCGAATAGTACTTCAGATTGTTCTTCTTTCAGGATCGTGCGGAAAATTCTGGAAGCTAGACTGGGGTTAAATTCATTCTCTTCTCCAACTTTCAAGTTCGCTTTCAGGTAATCATCTAAGGTCAGATCAATAAGTGACAAAGATTCATCATATGCATCGGCTTTCTCAAATGCTTTAAAGTAGTAGTTCTCATTTAGCAACCGGAATCTGGAGAAAAGCACCAACAAACTGGCGGTTAGAAGCACCGACGCAATAATACTAAAAATGAAACTGGCAAATTTCTTTATCATGGCAACTACTACAATTTACTTTATATCCTTCACCTCATCAAGAGAGCTTTTAATTAAGGAAAGATATCAAGATGGCCTTCATTTATACATTTACTTCACAGTTTGTCCCTTGACTGTTAGAATTACACTATTCATATTTATTTTCATGCAATTGAGACTTTATAAACCGAAGTCCAAAGAAATTCAACAAATCCCAATTGATTTAAAGAAAGATAAACTTGAGAGCTACTACCAGGTCAAAAGAAAGCTGTCGCGTCTCGAAGCTACGGTAGAAGCCCAGCCATACTGGAAATACTTCATAAGTGTTTTCGCCTTTTTATTGGTACTGCTACTTATTATCTTTAATACCTACGTCACTTTTACTAAATATTCAAGCCTTCCAAGGCAACTCCCATTAGTTTACTCACAATCCACTAACACGTGGACACTGATTGACAAGGAGTTTTATTTATTAATTCCATTCCTTCTACTGTTAATGCTATTTATACAAATTAGATTCAATACTCTCACCTTTAAATTTGACAGGCGACTATCGCTTGTTGTGAACCTAGGCCTAATCCTTTCTTCCTTGCTGGGATTTATTGCATATATTCAATTATTCTCTTTTGTGTTGATATATTAAATGATGAACCTGGATTTTCTACAATCATACATAAACGTTGCGCCGCAGATGTTTATAGCGTTCTCGTTGGCATTCATACTTACTCCTTTCGTAGGATTTCTGGCCAGAAGATTTGGATTTCTTGACCTTCCCCCCTCTAAGAGGCCCAGAGGAAGCAAAATTAGTGAACAGAAAATTCATAATTACACCCTTCCAAGACTTGGAGGACTTGCAGTATTAATTCCTTTTCTAGGAGTTTTTATTACAAATGTAAATATGACACCTGCACTCTGGGGAATAATCCTAGCTGTGATTATACTCATGATTTCCGGGGCCATTGACGACAAGTACGACATAAGTGGACGATCACAATTCTTATTTCAGATATTAGCTGCCGTAATCACAGTTCTAGCGGGGACAAGCATTACATTCATTCAAGTGATGGGTATTGAGTTAGACCTTAACATGTTCTCGCGAGAAATCTTTATAGGCGATTTTATATATAACTTCGTTTTTCCCGCGGACATCTTCACAATTATTTGGATTGTGACAATCATTAATGCCCTTAATTGGGTATTTGGGATAGACGCACTGGGAGAAGGTATTACCATAATAACATCTCTTACCATAATGTTCATTGCCGTGAAAACAGGCCGGGTGGAATTGGCCATCCTTCCTGCTGCACTTGCTGCCTCACTCTTGGGATATTTTCCATACAATTATCCACCTTCTAAAATCATTAGCGGGACAATTGGCACCAGCAGCTATGGATATCTCGTAGCAGTTCTCGCAACGATATCCGGGGCCAAGATCTCCACGGCGATATTGCTTCTTACATTGCCGTTGTTTGATATGATTTGGGTCATCCTCTATAGAATGAGAAAGTTCCGTAACATTTCACTGTTAAAAAGACCATTTCAAAGCGGACGTGTCCATATGCATCATAGATTGATGTCGAAGGGTTATTCTATGAAGGAAGTACTGGTGATTGAAACTGCCGCCATGGGAATTATCGCGGTAATCGCCTATTATCTTGCAGGTTTTGGAGTAAAACTTCTATCCACTGTGATCTTCATCTCTTCCATTCTTCTTATTTCTCTCTTTGCAGTCATGTCTTCAAGGAAAAAGAGAGCCAGAGAGAAGTTAAGGAGGATTAAATCTGAAGAGGAACCGCCCCCTCCCTCAATAGAACCGGATATTCCTCCCGAGGAGAGATACGCATATTAAAAAAAATTATGAGTTTAGAGTTATGAGCTCAGAGTAAAGGTAATTCATAACTCTTAATTCTTAATTCTAATCTCTGAACTCTACTCTCCTAACTCCCCCCGTCCTATTCCATATAAACCTTCCATTTGCCCTGGAAGGGATGACACTATAAGTCCCATTTGATATACTTTGCTTCGATTTCTTTAATTATGTCCGCATTAATCACAAAACTTTCCGAAGATAAGCACGAGGGAAAAAATCCCAAGAGGAAATACACGATCGAAATACTAAGAGACGTGTGCATAGGGGCTGCAAGCTGTGTAGCGATCGCTCCGGAGACTTTCCAATTGGATAACGAGAATAAAGTGGTGCTGGTAGAAAGTGATTGGGACGAAGAGGAAATAATACTAGCTGCTGCCCAGTCCTGCCCTGTTTTCGCGATAATCGTGAAAGATGCTGAGAGCGGCCAACAGATTTTCCCTTTATAGAAACTCAGAAACCATACTTAGTAACGCTTCAGTCACTTGTTGGCCAAATGTCCGGACCCATGCGTCAATGGCCCTAATA
>CAYVIR010000069.1:0-3397 GCA_964451645.1 uncultured Candidatus Saccharibacteria bacterium
TTTACTGCTGCCATAATTACCCCTCCACTATAAGTATTTTTTTCAAACTTCATATAAGAGAGCATCCTGTCAATTCTGAACTCCTTGATTTGCCAAAGATAAAGACCTTTCATCAAAGACCTAATAATGGCGAGAAATCCTGGGAGAAGAAGCAAAATAAAAAGAAGTATAAATTTGTTCATTTATTTTACTTAATATATAAGCGGATCATACTCGCAACTATAGACGGATTAATAAGAGGCAGATTGTGCTTCGCATCTTTTATAACTTCAAGCCTAGAGTTCGGGATGAGCGTAGATAATTTTTGTCCCATCCAAAGAGGAGTATATTTGTCTTTCTCCCCCCATATTAGCAAGGTATCCACTCCAATCTTATGAACATCCTTATCCAAATTAACTTTTAGAATGTTCTTGAGAGTGGCCTGGAGTGTTTCAGAGGTCAGATAGTCGTGTTCTCTTACAATTAATTTGTAATACCCTCGTCTAATCGGATTTTTTATTCTTTTTAATAACGGGAGAGAGAGAATCCCTCCAAAAATCTTAGTGGGAAGCCAAAGAGCGTAACGCTTTAAAGTATTCTGCGGCTTTAAACCTGAGGAATTAATCAATATTAAACTTCCGACTCTATCGGCATTCTTAATTGCATATGCCATTGCTACCTTGCCTCCGAAAGAGTGTCCAACTAAGATAGGTTTCTCAAGGCCATTATTAGTCAGAAAGAGTTCTAGTGCAGAGACATATTCCTCAATTGTAAACGCTTTGTTCGTAGGAAAAGCACTCTCTCCAAATCCGGGCCATTCAACATTAAAAATGCGGTAGTTTTCACTTTTACCTAGCTCATCTTGTAGCCTTTGTAGACTTGCTAAAGAACCGCCCCAACCCTGGAGAAGAACTATATTTTTCTTTCCCTGTCCTTTCACGGTATAATTCAGAGGCATTGGAATAATTATATACACTCATAATACCTAATTTCGACTTCCTATTAAAGGTGAGGACACAAACAAAGAATACATATTTAGTCATAATGACTTTAATCCTAATCACCCTTTTGTCAATCCTTGCTTTGCGGCACTATCGCAAATATACACTTCAGGATATTAGTTGCGGAGGGGATTGGAGCTATAATGTCGAATGCCCTTTTGGAACATACTGTAGTAATACTGAACCTCATGCTGGAGGGATCTGCAGGCCTTGGCCCAATATGCTAATTAACTAATACCTATGCAAATCCATATTATTACAGCATTCCCCCAGATGTTTGATTCTCCCTTCAAGGAGAGTATCGTTAAGCGTGCAATCGAGAAAGGAAAGGTAGAGGTTTTAATTCATGACCTAAGGAAATGGTCAGAAGACCGTCACAAGACTATTGACGATAAACCATACGGAGGAGGAGCAGGCATGATTCTGAAGATAGAGCCACTATACAAGGCTGTTAGAGAAATTCGTTCTTCCTTAGCAGGTCAAACTGTCAAAGTAGTACTGACAAGTGCCAAAGGGACACAGTACTGCCAAAGTCTGGCTAAAGAATTCTCGAATTTGGATGCCATCATCATAATCTGTGGCCATTACGAAGGAGTAGACGAAAGTGTAGCGAAATACCTTTGTGATTTCGAATTAGCTATCGGGAAATTTATTTTGACCGGAGGAGAAATCCCCGCAATGTTAATTGCCGATTCGATTATACGTCTAATACCAGGAGTGCTGGGCAACGACTCCTCTACTGAAACCGAATCCTTTTCCCATGACAATAATTTAGAAGCCCCTCATTACACTCGGCCTTCCGAATTCCATACAGACGATGGAGAAGTGTGGAGCGTCCCTACTACTTTAATTAGCGGAAATCATAAAGAAATAGACGACTGGCGTGCAAGTAACTCCGGAATACTTCCTCCTGATTAAGAAAGCACTGTATCTCCTATATTTATTCCCAGCCCAGAAGATGCATTCCCTCCCTGAATTGTGATTTCAGCGAACCTATTTTGGCCTATACCCGAACTTCCAATATAGATGCCCAAATTATCATTTTCAACGTCCTTTAACCTTTCGTAATATTTTATTTTCCCCCACTTCGTCATTACATATCCATCTTCGGGAATAACTATGTCATTTTTTAATAAAGTCGTTTTACAATTCCCAAAGCTATCAATGAACCATACATATCCATTTTTTAATCCATCCTTTTCATTAATAGTCAGGCTTTTTGAAGGAAAAGAAACGCCGTCCAGAACTAGTTTCGCGAGTTTCTGAGCATACTCAAAACTCCTGAATTGCGTTTCCATCAGGTAGCTTCTCTTCTCTGCTTCAATCAGTTTCTGCGATACTAATGTATCTACGACTTCTGAAATTTCGGTTACATTGATCTCTTCTATAATACCTAATCTTTTTACAAGTGACAGAACCCACTCATTTACAGTGAGGACAACAATAGTCTCTTGATAACGAAAGTACCCAAAAGGAACTCCGTTTGACCATCTTTTGGCAGTCCCAAATCTCGGGGCCACATTTAGTATTACCACTCCCCTTTGCCCCTCAGCAGCATCTAAAACATCAACTAAATTCCCGGCCGATTGGATATCTGAGTATATACCCAATCTTAAAGCATTTGCAGGACAATTAAATAAAACATTTGCACGGGTTAGTTGTCTGGCGGATTCATTTGGATCGTTACAATCACTTATTATGGTGACAAACATAATTTATTAATAATAAATAAAAAAACCCCTTTAAAGGGGTCTATATCTTTCGTGTATACAGATCACTACCCCCGAAACGGTAGGCACATCATCATATCTATACACTCAGAAAGATTATTCATAGTTTTCCTACTATAACATACTCAAGACTGCATTTCCATAAATCTCTGCAACATTTCCGACATCTCGTCCACTGCTTCATTAATTTTCCCTTGTCTATTTTCTATAACTGCAAAATTCGCCTCACTTTGGATGGAGTATGCAGACGCAAAGTCTCTTGTAAGATCAATATGTAGGATAATATCGTTCAACGAATGGTCATCATTTCGCGTCCGGGAGGAATCTGAGACTCTTCTTTGGTATATTTCATTAGGGTCAGATTCAACCACTAGATAGATATCAGGCTTAATTAGGTTGAAGAAAGCAGATCTTAACCCAGGAAAAAACCCTTGGGGTGTCTTGACGATCGCATGGGTATCGATTATGAAACTCCTATCCGGATTATTTCTAATCAATTCTGCCACTCTTTCGGCCATCTGTTCCTGAAGTTCCCGCTGAATATTCAGTCTTAGCTTTCTCATTTGATCTACTTCGCTTACAATCCCTCGTTCTTTTGCTATCTCAAACATCGTGTTTCCAGGGTGTATATATATCAATCCTAATTTATCCTTCACCATATCTACAATTGTAGACTTACCCACGCCA
>CAYVIR010000069.1:3407-5779 GCA_964451645.1 uncultured Candidatus Saccharibacteria bacterium
AATCCCGAAAATAACTGCCACCATAAGAAGCCAAATTAAAATATAATTAAATAGTTAAGAAAAATGCGGTAATTCCACCTAGAAAGCTAAGAATTACCAGCAGCAAGGATAGATAGTATAAAAAGGACTCAGTTCTATTCTTAAGCTTTGACTGGTATGTTGTATTGATAAGGTCGAGAAACACTCCTAGAAATAAGCCGCCCACAAATCCCCCAATATGCGCAAAGTTATTTATTGCGAAGCTTGATCCGAAAAAGTTTATCCCCAAACCAATAAGTAAATTATAACCCACAAAAAGCCATAGCTGAGAGGTATTCATATAATTATCAATACTTACCGAGTAAGCAGTTTTCTTAAATTTGTTGCCTATCAGTAAACCTACGAAACCGAATACTGCAGCAGAAGAACCTACGGATAGCGGGAAACTTCCAATCCCTTGATTCAAATAAATCTGTACTAGCGTCGCAATGATGCTAAAGACTGATCCGGCTATTCCCGTAAGTACATATACCGTAATAACCTTTCTGTTTCCATAAAATGTCTCTATCGCTCCTCCCAAGTGGTAGAGAGCCCACATATTTAGAAGAAGATGAAGTATGTCGGCATGCAAAAAAGCAGGTAATACAAGCCTCCAAATTTGTCCATTCAAGATGTCCGGCAAATATTCAGCACCCATCAATCTAAGAGCAGTTGCTGATCCGAAACTAGCGGAAAGAATCGACATACCCACAAATATTATCGAATTCACGATAATTAGAGAAATCACAACCGAAAAGTTCAATTTAATTCTCAGGAATAGTTCTTTATAATTCATGAAATATTTCTATCATCGAAAGTCAAACTGACAAAAGTTATCCTCTTCAAATACATATTCTAAAGCTTTTCGAGCTTATAGCAGATGATGATATCGCCTTCTTTTAATTCAATATTTGGTTCCAACATAATTCCGCATTCTTCTCCTTTTTTAACCTCTTTGACCTCATTCTTCTGTTTTTTTAACAAGATAATCTTGGCCTCCTGCTCCAACCTAACTCCTTCTCTGACAATATAAACCTTATAGCCTTTTACGACATTCCCTTTTTCGACCTGGCATCCAGCAACATATTTGCCATTCGATAATACGAAAACCTGTTTAACCAAAGACCTAGATACTTCTACCTCTTCATGGACTGGTTCTTCCATCGAATCTAAAACCTCCCCTATCTCATCAAGCATCTCATAAATTATTTCATAATTATTCACCAATACATGTTCTTTTTCTGCTATTTCTGCAATTTTTCTATCCGGAAGAACTTGAAACCCGAGAACAACTCCATAAGCAGCCTGTGCCGCTTGAATATCTTTTTCTGTAATTTTCCCAACACCGGATAAAATTATTTTTATTTTTACTTTCTCACTATCAAGATTAATTAACTGTTCGGTCACAGCCTCAAGCGTACCCGATGTAGAGGTTTTCAAAACTACATTCAAATACCGTATTTCCTCTTCGGTTTTCGCTGAATTTATCAATGATGCTAGAAGCTCCAAGGCCGCATCTCCCTCTTGTGGGGTATTTCCCTTAGCTTCTGCTTCTTCTTCAATATTTCCTTGCTCATTTGAAGACAACCCTTTCTGGGACAACAATTTAGCACTCTTCTCATTCTCGGAGAAAACAACAATTTCCCCTGTTTTTAATACCTCTTTAAGTCCTGTAATCCAAACAGGATCGCCTTCGTCGGCATTCTCGAGATGCGTCTGCTTTTCATCCATCAGGATTCGTATCTTATCAAAGCCTCCTCTGTAAGATATATAATTCCTATTTGTAACCTTGCCGGCCTGTACAAGGATCAAGGCGACAGAACCGAGGTTTTTATCAAGGTTAGACTCTAAGACGAACCCATGTGCAAGGGAATTTTCAAGAATCGTTCGTTTTTCAAGATTATTAAGCTCCGCCACTAATAGGATGTTCTCCAAAAGACTATCAATATTTAGTTCTTTTTTAGCCGATACTTCAGTCACAATCACATCACCTCCATATTCCTCCAAGAGAAGACCTGCACTGCTGAGTTCCTGTTTCAGTTTGTCCATATTCTTCCCTGGCACATCGATTTTATTTATGGCCACTACAACTGGAACTTTTGCCTTCAGAGCGAAGTTTATGGATTCCTTCGTCTGCGGTTGAACACCATCATCTGCCGCAACAACTAGGAGAACAATATCAGTAACTTGAGCCCCTCTTGATCTCATTTCCGAAAACGCCTCATGCCCAGGGGTATCTATAAATGTAAGCTGATAGCCTTTATACTCCACCTGATGAGCCCTGGTATTTTGAGTAATTCCCCCGGCTTCCGATTCCTGTACATGGGTACCACGGATTACATCTAATAAAGATG
>CAYVIR010000070.1:0-1827 GCA_964451645.1 uncultured Candidatus Saccharibacteria bacterium
TTAATGAGGATAAAAAAACAAGATTCAAACATAGTTCTAAATATATCAGGGAAATCGGTCCTATTAGCAAAGAATAACAAGCTAAAGCACGAGGATTATTCGGTAATAGTAGACACAACCGGCAGTCTGAATAATTTAAATAGTACTATTTCTACCCCTGGCGAATAAGAAATGTCAGATATACTGTTCAATGTTTTTGCATATGGGGAGAGGCTTGACAGTCCTGAGATGGTATTCATTGATAGTGAAGAAGACATAAGAGTACTATATATTTCTTCCGCCATAAAGTCTGTCAATAAAGCGATGATTGAAAAATTACCTGAGATACATATTTTAATAGCTGAGTTAAAGGAGGAAAGTATAAAAAGTATTTCTCAGATAATATCCGATATAGAACCAAGTATTTTTTTGCCTCTTGTTGACAATGGTGCTATCCAGGATCTTGCGAAAGAGCTAGGGATAGGATCGATTGACTCTATTCCTTCTTTAAATATTGGTCAAAAAGATTTTACAGAAGCAAGTTCGGAATTAAAAGTATATATACTAAAAGATTGATTCATTTGGAAGTAAAATTACCTCCACAAAATCTAGAAGCTGAAAAATCAGTGTTGGGATCGATTCTCCTTGATAGTGAAGCTTTTTTCAAAATAGCTGAGAAGGTACGAGCAAATGACTTCTACGATAAAATTAACGGCCTTATATACTCTGCCTGTATTGAACTTTTTTCCCGTCAAAAGCCACTAGATGTTTTGACCTTGTCCTCTTTATTGAAAAAGAAGAAGAAATTAACAGAAATAGGAGGTGTCAAATATTTATCAGAATTAGTAACGAGTGTTCCTACTTCTGCGCATATTGAAGAATATGCTCAAATGATAAGAGATGCAGCGCTTAGAAGAAGGATAATTTCTTTGTCCTCGAATCTAGAAAAAATGTCCTATCAGGAGGATAAAGAACTTACTGAATTGCTAGATGAAGCAGAAAGATCTCTAGTCCAAATCTCTGAGACAAGTAGCAATAGCGATTTCGTTCATATAAGTACGTTGCTTGAAGAGGCTTACGAAAGGGCAGAGGAGTTAAATAAAAATCCCGGATCGGTCAAAGGGGTTCCTACGGGGTTTAAGTATCTGGATAATCTTTTAGGTGGGTTGCAAAAGTCCGATTTAGTTATTTTGGCTGCGAGGCCATCTGTAGGAAAAACGGCTTTTCAATTAGATATATCACGCCATGCTGCAGTTAAGGCGGAAAAAACAGTTGCTATTTTCTCTCTTGAGATGTCTAATGCGCAATTGATGGATCGTATACTCTCTATGCAGGTCGGTGTGGGTTTGTGGGATTTGAGGACAGGAAGGATTAAAGATGAATTTTTCCCCAAAATCTCAGATGCGATGGGGGTCCTTTCTGAGACGAAGTTATATATTGATGATACCCCAGGAATCAGTGTCATGGAGCTGAGATCCAAGGCAAGGAAATTAAAATTAGAAAAAGGGTTGGATATGATTGTTGTAGATTACCTTCAGCTTGTTGTAGGGACAAATAAGGAGAGTAGGGTTCAGGAAGTATCCGAGATCACTAGGTCACTTAAAGGTATAGCTAGAGAATTAAATGTTCCGGTGCTAGCCTTGTCTCAACTTAGTAGAGCTGTAGAACAACGCTCGGACGGAAATCCTATGTTATCCGACTTACGCGACTCAGGCTCTATCGAACAGGATGCAGACGTGGTTATTTTTTTAAGCAGAATTGGGGGCGATGCTGAGAATAGTGACAACAGAATGTTGACTGTTGCAAAGCACAGGAATGGTCCTACAGGCTCCGTAGAGTTGTTTTTCG
>CAYVIR010000070.1:1837-5663 GCA_964451645.1 uncultured Candidatus Saccharibacteria bacterium
AGAGATAGATCAATACCGAAGTTAATTGATTTATGTTAGATTTAATAATAATTATTAATTAAATTCGACTCATGAATAGTCCACAAACCAATCCCCCTAAAGATCAGAATGTACTTTCGTTTATGATGCAATTAGTCCAGGAAAGATACGGAGATGAAATGCAGATGGATTTTCTAAACCAAGAAGCAGAAAGGCTTTACGATATGTTTGGGAATAATCTAGTTAATTATTTTGAGCCGATGCTGTCTGAAGATCAGAAACAACAGTTTGATGGATTAGTAGCTAATTCTGTAGAGCAAGAAAAGTTGCTGGAATTTTTGATTTCAAATATTCCTAATCTCGAACAGCAAATACTTCAGGTTCTAGTTGACTTTAGAACCGAATATCTCTCCGCAAAAGCCCAATAATTAAATACTTAAGAAAAAGAAAATGGCAGGGGGAGGCATAGCAGCAAGTATTAATAAAATAAAGGGGGAAACTTTAACACTTCAGAATCAGCGACAGGAGGCATTAAGGGGTAGGACAAAACTACAGGAAGCTGTATCCACTCTGAAAAATCAAAAAAAGGAAGTCCACTCAAATCTGAATAAAATGTATAGTGGATTAGAGAAGATAAACGGGGCTATTGCCCAATTGAAGGCTCATCCTGCAGGCACAGAACACCCTCAGATTGCGGAACAATTAGGTAAACTCAGAGCACAGAAGGAACAGATTATTAGTCAAATTTCCTACTTAAAGAATGCTTCTAAAACAATAGGATCTAGGATTAATGAGTTTTCGAATAAACTTTCGAGCTTAGGTGAAAATATTGAAATGATGGGTTCTGCAATCGGCGCCCGGAAGGGGGCTTTGCAAAAACTGGCTGGCCAAGCCGCAGCACAAATAGGTCTAAATTCAAATAGAGAGCTAGGAAGGAAAAAAGGATAACGCTTTAAATTTCTCCTCGTTGTAGTTATAATGTGTTTGTCCTTGACTATCGGTCTTAATGAGTAATTATTTACTCCGGTAGGTAAAAGAATAGTTTTAATTGCCAAGATGGCGGAATTGGTAGACGCGCCGGACTCAAAATCCGGTCCCTTCACGGGGGTGTGGGTTCGATTCCCTCTCTTGGCATACTGCTTATTATTAATACAAGACAATGTCATACATCGCTAGCAATGCATTAAGGGAGGGTTCTCTATTCATATATGAAAGAGAAAGATACTTGGTCTTAAAATACCAACACATTAAAAAGGGGAGAGGGCAGGCAGTTATTAGAGTTAAGGTGAAGAATATCATCACTAGGTCAAACACAGAGCTAACTTTCAGCAATGAGGAGAAGTTAGAGGAATTCGAATCAGAAAAAAGATCTGCTCAATATCTATATAAGGATGGAAAGATGTTCTTTTTTATGGATAACGAAAACTTTAACCAGTATGAGATTGAGGAAGACTCTCTTGAGGGAAAAGTAGGCTACCTTGTGGAAGGGATGAGAGTCGTAGTGTTATTTGTAGAGGGGACTCCTCTAAGCATAGATCTTCCCAAATCTGTGGTCCTGACTGTAGAAGATACCGAACCTGCTGTAGCGGGAAATACCGCAACTGGTGCATCAAAAAATGCAAAATTACAAACTGGACTTGCTATAATGGTCCCATTATTTATTAAGGTAGGAGATAATATCAGAATCAATACTGAGACCGGAAAGTATACAGCAAGAGAATAAATTAATATTTTAAAAAAGCGAGGATGATAAACTTTATATTAGAATTAATTGATTTCAACGAGGGAATTGATTATGGGACTGTGAGTAAAATTGTGACGATCTATCTTATTTTATTGTGGTTCTTTGTATCATTATGGCTTTATAACGATGCTAAATATAGATTCAACAATCTAATCTTAGCTGTATTGCTGGGAGTATTAAACTTCTTTCTTTCGTTTCCATTTCTATTAATATACCTATTAATCAGACCTAGCCATAGGGAAGAGTGGGATGATTACATAGAAGAAGGAGGAATCAATATTCCGATCATCAATTTTACACAACAAGACGGTATTGTTATATCTTTACAGCTTAAGGTCAATAATAAAAAACTTTCAAGTGGAGAAGCCGCGGACTATAATTTAAATGTAGTTTTAGATACTCCGCATGACGAAGACGATACACTGAAGGCAACTTCTGAAGTAACCTCTCTTCCTTCCATAAGGAAAGCTAGAATAGCAGGAATGAAGTTAAGAATTAGTGGTTTAATTGAGAGTATCTCTGGGAAATTGAGAAAGAAGGATACTTATAGTAGTAAACAAACAGAAAAGTATGTATTTCCAGAAAAACCATACTGTCAAGAATAAGGGTAAAAAGAAGAAACGTAAATGAAATATCCAGCTAAAGACTCTACACATGAAGTAAGGCTCTCAAACGGCCTGCCCGTATGCGTAGTGAACGTTGTAGGGTCTCACACTGTTACGGTTATGCTATTAGTAAAGGCAGGCTCTCTTTACGATTTACCTGAGAAATCAGGAACAGCACACTTCTTAGAACACATGTTCTTTAAAGGTACGAAGTTATACCCCAGTAGTAACGATCTTGCTATGGAAATTGAAATGATGGGAGGTTTTACCAACGCTTTTACTTCATATGAGTACACAGGATATTATATTAAAGTTCCCCGGAAGAATGTATTAAAAGCAGTACAACTCCTTGCACAAGTAATAACGGAACCCATATTTGATGAGAAAGAAATACAGAAAGAGAAGGGAGTCATAAGAGAAGAGATACGGATGTATAATGACCTTCCTTCCGAAATTGTTAAAGATGAATTTAATAAAACACTTTTTCAGGACGATCCTTTAGGGAAGAGTATTACGGGTTCTTCAGAATCAATAGCTACTATTGATCGGAATGTTATTAAGAGATATGAGGAGGAGTATTATCATTCAAACAATATGATGTTAGTAGTTTCTGGAGATGTAGATATGAAGAGGATCCTTGGTGAGATTGAAACTTCGTTTTCCAAAGTAAGAGAGAAAAAAAGCATAAGTAGGAGGATCCTTTTTAAACCATCTCTTCTGAGAGATACCAGAATTAAACATATAGCGAAAGACTCGGAACAGGCACATATAGTAATAGGCGGATATGCCTTTCCTCGGAATAGCGAATTTGAATACCCTTTTAAATTAGGAATGAATATTTTAACAGATGGATTTGGAAGTAAATTATTCCAAAGCTTACGTGAGAATTTAGGAATTGCTTATTATGTAGGAGGAGGAGTGGCAACATTTTCCAATGTAGGGAAGTATATAATTTCTGCTGGGCTTGCCTCTGAAAAAGTAGAGGAGGGTATAAATGCCATCCTCATGGGTATGCGTGAATTACTGGATGGAAATATTGAGCAAAAAGAATTTATTCGAGCAAAGAATTATTATATTGCTTCGTTAATGGAAGAGTTTGAAACTGCGGAAGACCAAGCTGGGTGGTATGGCTTAAGCTTTCTCTTCAAGAAGAAGTACCGAAAACCTGAAGAGCTAACAGAAAAGATCGAAAATATACAATTAGAGGACGTCATTGCTTCATGGCAGAAGCTTCTTTCCCAAAATAAACCGATTATTACGGTATTATCAAAAGTACTTAATAAAGGTATCATAGAGAACGTAATTAATTAAAATTTCTGATGAGTGCTACAGAAGCAAACCTCTTAGGGTTAATAATTTTTTCAGTAATATTTACGTATATGAACTGGAGGGAACTACTTTCTATTTTCCCTTATAAAAAGGTTTTTGATATATCGTTTTCCTTCTTTTACTGGTGATAATTCACAGAGATATTCATGGTTTTCATTTATAATCTTTC
>CAYVIR010000071.1:0-5624 GCA_964451645.1 uncultured Candidatus Saccharibacteria bacterium
TTGATTTTTCTTCCATTCTCTCTTTTTCTCTATCTACAATTAATCTCAAAGCAACTGATTGTACCCTCCCGGCAGAAAGCCCATAACGAATCTTTTGCCATAACAAAGGAGATAGTTTATATCCTACAATTCTATCCAAGACTCTCCGAGCTTGTTGTGCGTCAACTAAATTGAAGTCAATTTCGTGTTTCTTTGTTATAGCATCCTTAATAGCTTCTTTAGTTATCTCTGTAAAAGTTATTCGGCTGTAGGGCTTACTTTTGAGATTCTTTTTTCCACTGGTCTTAAGCAATTTTAATTCCCTTGCGATATGCCAACCTATCGCTTCGCCTTCCCTATCACTATCTACTGCCAAAACTATACTGTCGGCAAGTTTATAGGCTTTTTTCAAGGCATCCAAGGACTTTTTATTGCTCACAACATAGTCAGGGGTATAATTATTCTCTAAATCGATCCCTAGCTGAGACTTAGGAAGATCTACTATATGCCCCTTCGATGCAAGAACTTTGTAATCGCTTCCTAAGTATTTTTCTATTGTTTTAGCCTTTGCAGGCGATTCTACTATGACTAGATGCATTTGATATTAATTACTAAGACGATATTTACCTTCACTATTTAAACACACAAAACCATCGAGTTCCATGTCGAAAAGACAGTCTTTTAAGGTTTGGTCAGACATACTAACATATTTCAGAATATCATCAAAAGATAATTCCTGAGAATTGAGAAGGTTAATTATCCCATATTGATCACCGGTTAATTTTGTATAAGCTTGATTACTATAAATATTTGAGTGGGTTTGGACGGTAGTGAGATCGCTAGCGGCCGTAAGAATCTGTGCCTTATTCTGTTTAATAAGACTATTTGTCCCCTCTGATACCTCTGAGTAAATATTTCCCGGAATAGCATACAGCTCACGGTTATACTCGAAAGCATAATTGGCAGTTATCATTGCACCGCTTTTTAATGGCGCTTCTATAACTACAGTATGTAAACTCATCCCTGCAATAATCCTATTTCTTCGATAATACATATACTTGTTCCATGGCTGAAACTCTGGAAACTCACTAATAACTACGCCCTTTGCTGCTATTTCTTCAAACAATTTCGTATTAGATGACGGAGTCGGCTGGGATAAGGAGGAAGGAAGCACGGCAATCGTTTTGGCCCCCGAGCTTAATGCAGAAGCGTGTACTATAGTATCTATACCCAAGGCCATTCCACTCACAAATGTAAATTCCCCTATGGCTAAACTCTTCACTAAATCTATCGTTACCCTTTTACCATAGCTACTGTTCTTCCTTGTTCCTACAATGCTTATAAGATTTGCTGAATTTAGAAGTGAACTATCTCCTTTACAAAAAAGAACTAAAGGAGGAGAAGGAATATTAGCAAGTAGCGGAGGATAAGAAGCTTCCCCATAAACTACAAAATTTTCCTCTAAAGTACCATCAATCAATCTCCCACAATGTTGTGTTAAAGCCTGATCCTTAAGCAAATGAGTTTTTCCGGATTTGAAAAAGTCTATAATAGAGCCATACTCTGTCAGAATGCTCTGGAATTCAGTAAACTTACACTTCTTTGTAATTGCAAAACGCAATCTGGCATACTTCTCCTCAATATCCATTCCAATAAGCTATATATTTTATTATAGCTATCTTGTCTGAAGAATTTATGAACTAATTGATATCCTGGCATTTACTTTCAAAATCTTTTTGAACACAATTTATAAACTTCTTAACAATCGGTACAGTTTGAAATCCCCTCCCACCCCACTGTTGCATAAATACAAAACAGTAATTACTTCCATCGTTATTAAAACAACCCATCACCCAGGAATGTGCTCCTTCATATAATTTTCCATTAATTACCTCTGCCGCATCAGCAGAACCAGTCTTTATAAGTATATCACCAGCCATTCCTTTGAGAATATTTGCGGAACCTTCCTCTGCCGCTGATCTCATACCTTCTTTTATCGTCTCCAGGTTCTCTTGAGAGACATTGAGCGCCCTTAATACTTTCAGCTCGTTCTTTTGAACAACAATCCCCTCCTGATTCACAATTTCTTTCATGAGAGATGGCTTTAGAACCTTCCCTCCATTATGAATGGCCGACACAGCCACTACCATCTGTATTGGCGTCACTGTGAGTAATCCTTGTCCAATAATACTATTACAATCATCACCTACATACCAACCTTCATTGAAGAGTGCTCTTTTTAATTCCGGAGAAGGAAGAGACCCCTCTTGTTCCCCCAGTAAGTCAATTCCGGTTCTTTGACCCAAGCCATATTCTTTTGCATATTTTGTAAGTGTATTAATCCCTTCTGCCTGCTCATTTAGACGCATAGCTGCCTTACAAAAGAAAAGGTTACTAGACTTACTCAACGCTGAAACTACATTTAAATCTCCCAAGACCTTCCTATCCGCTTCACAAAATTCAACCCCTGCTGACAATTTTATACAACCCTCTGATCTTATAATATCTCCTTGACCCAGTATCCCTTCTTCTAGCAGGGCAGATGCCCCGACAATCTTATAAATAGATCCAGAAGGAAGCTGAAGTGCGATAGGTCTATTTATTAGTGGAGACCTAGGGTCTGATAAAAGACTTTCGTACTGTTCGTTCTTTATCGCATTTATAAATAAGTTATTATCAAAATTAGGTAGGCTCACCATTGCTTTTACTTCACCGGTATCACTGTTCATTACAATACCCGCTGAGGCAAATGCCTCAACAGTAGTTAAACTCTCTTCCATAATATCTGTTATTTTCTTCTGCCATTGTCCATCAATGGAAAGAACTATATTATCCCCAGGTTCTTCATTTTCTTGTGTATAAGAACTGACTATATCTTGCATATACTCCGATTGGAGGACTTTTTTACCTGCTTTCCCTTGTAGATGGCTCTCATAAACCTTTTCAATACCACTCTTTCCAATATTAGAGATAGTATAAATATTTTCACCTAATTCACTTTTTTCAGGTTTCCCTATATAGCCAACTATATTAGAAAAGTACTCAGGATCCTTATATACACGTATGCTTTCATTCTTTAATCTCACACCTTCAATATCAGAGACTTTTTCTAAACCCGCAAAATAGGTCGCCGAGTCTATCCCCTGCATAATCTTAATTTCGCTTTCTGAGGGTTTATTTGCATAAACTGCTTTCCTGTATACGTCAATAAGCTCCTCAGGAGAAGCTTTAAATGCATTAGCTATCTCTGTAAGTACTTCTCTCTCCCTGTCTACTTCTAATTTGTCTTTTTCTACATATACTGTATATCTAGCCGAATTGTAAGCTAGTATTTGGCCTGTAGAATCTAGGATTAGACCTCTTGCTGGCAAAACCAACTCCGTACTTTGACTGGTACGTGTTGCGGCTAAAAGGTTTTCTCTTCCTAATACAATTTGAAGCCTGACTAAGCCGGAAAGAAGGTAGGCAAAAATAGCAAGCATTAAAACAAACACAGAGAGAGAACGAGACTCGAGAGAGATTTGTGAAATGAAATCACTTATCTTATTTTTTAATTTTTTATATTTTAACTCCATTCTTGTCCGTATTACTAAAGAAACTTGTCAAGGGGATCGCTATTGCCATTGATATGAAGTAAGCAAGTACCAAAGTAAGGATTTGATAGTAGCTTATTACAGCTATAATCGACAAATGTCCGAAATATAACATGAGATATACAGAAAGCAAAAACGAAATTTTTACCCACCTAGCTTGGTTATCGAGAAAAGAAATATGGCGAGATAGAAATTCAACAATAAGAAGGCCGAGAAAAAAGTACGCAGATACCAAACCAATATGCCTACTATTCAGCATGTCGATTAACACAGTCCCTAAGAAGATTAAAATTATGACCGAATTCTCTTTCTTCAAGATTAAGAGTATTAAAGCAAGTATTACTAAAGGAGAGAAATAACTTAGACTCCCGAAATTTGACGCACTAAAAACAATTTCAATAAATAGGACAGGTATGTAAAGAAAATATCTAAAAGTACTCATAATTCTAATATAATAAATACCTCTGAAAGCTTTTTGAGATCTATAAGTAAACTTAATTCAGCGGACTTTGTAGCTTGATTATTCGTTGGACTTATTCCAATGACTTGTCCTAATATATACCCTTTAGGAAAATTTTCACCTACACCTGTTGATAAGATAATCTCTCCTTCTTTTATTATACTACTAGATGGGATGTCTTCCATGGCAATACCTTTCGACACATCCCCCTTGACGACTCCAACCGCGTTATTATCCGCCGAGTAGCCTGTAATTTCACTCTGAGGAGAATTTATAAGTCGTACCTCACTTGTGCGTTGGGACACAGCCACAATATAACCCACAGCATAATTTCTCAGAATAACTCCTTGCCCTTCTTTTACACCATCTTTACTTCCTTTGTTCACAACAACCATCCCAAATTCGTCCGAAATATAAGATATGATTCTTGCTGTTAAAAAATTTTGATCATTTGAAAATTTATTCTGATTTGCTATAAGCGAATACTCTTTTAATTTGTTTTGAAGGCTTATATTTTCAGATTTAAGTATTTGGATTTCTTCTTTTAGATCATCAATCTCCATGCCCATTTTCCCTTTATCTCTAATTAAGTAGTAATTCTCCGATGTTCCTCCAATAGAGGCTTTAATATCCGCAATTATACTGTCGTTAATAATTGCGAAGAATCCTGTAGCTTCGTCAAAAACACCTACACTATCCAAGAGTATAAGCAATATAGATAATGTAATAGCTATAACCAACTTTGGGAGGGCGATAATATTTTCTCTAAATGAAATCTTTGGCAATTTATCAGTTATTAAATTATGTCTCTGTTAGAAATATGAAGACGCTCGAGCAAGTCGATCTCTTCTAATAAAATAGCCGTTCCTCTCACTACACAAGTCAGAGGATCTTCGGCAATAATGACCGGGGTTTGAAGTTTTTCTTCAAGGTATCTATCAATTCCTTCTATTAAAGCTCCACCTCCCGCAAGTGTAATACTCTTCTCCAGCAAGTCGGAAAGTATTTCAGGCGGAGATTGCTCTAAAGCATCCTTAATAGAATCCACTATTTTATCAATAACTCTCACCATTGCCTCTCTTATATCTACGCTTGAAAGCGTTATGATTTTAGGCAATCCAGTAATTAAATCTCGTCCTTTTACCTCCACCTCTCTTTCCTTTTTTAAAGGTTTCACTGATCCTATTGCAATCTTCACATCTTCTGCAAACTTTAGACCGATTTGCAGATTGTATTTATTTCGGACAAAATTTAAAATCTCCTCATCAATTTCATTTCCCGCTATTCGTACCGTCGTATCTACAACTATACCCCCTAAAGAAATAACGGCAATATCAGTTGTGCCCCCACCAATATCTACTACCATACTCCCCGACGCATCATCTATCGGCAGACCTGCCCCGATAGCCGCTGCCATTGGTTCTTCTATGATGTATACTTTCCTTGCACCTGCTGAAGTCGCTGCATCAATTACTGCTCTTGATTCCACTTCAGTTATGGATGAAGGAATCCCAATCACCACACGGGGACGTTTAATTTTAAAGAGCTTAGGATATTCATCATATACTTTATGAATAAAATACCTTATCATT
>CAYVIR010000072.1:0-5481 GCA_964451645.1 uncultured Candidatus Saccharibacteria bacterium
TAAACTATACATGTCAGTCCAATGCTGTTACTGCTTCATTTACGAATGTTGCTTCGGTTGAAGGGACTCCGATAGATAATAGAGCTGATGTTACGGATGAAGATGATAGCGATGTAGTACTAGCGGGGACTCCGGCCATAAAAGTCCAGAAGTCTGAACAGGCAAATCATTCAACCGCTAAAGATACTCAGACTGTCGCCAAAGGAAGTAATGCCAGTTTCTATATTACGGTTACAAATATTGGAGCGGTTGCTTTGAAGGATGTTAAAGTTACTGATCCGCTTGCTACCGGATGCGTTAAGTCCTTAACAGAAGATGATGCTACTGACCAGGCATTGCAAGCAAGTCTAGCCATTGGAGAAAGCAAGAGCTATCAGTGTAATAGCGCTGCGGCCAATACTAGTTTTGTAAATATTGCTACTGCGACAGGAAAGTCCGTCGATACTCTCGAAGTGGTCACAGATGAAGATCCGACCACTGTTATTGTGCCTGGTGAAGTAAATGTGAATAAATATTCAAACTTAACATGTGATACAGACCAATCTGCAACTGTAAGATATTCTATTGAAGTTGCAAATCCTTCAAGTGAGAGTAGAGTCCTAGACATCTCGGATATCCTTGATGACAAGATCGATGCCGATATTCTAGATGTAGATAGTATATCGAACAGTGGAGTATATAATTCTGGATCGAATGAAATTATCTGGTCGGATGTAACTTTGGCTGGAAATAGTTCGGTTACATTCACTTATGATGTAGTTGTAGATAATTCAGAATTTGACGAGTATGTAAATACTGTGATTGTAAAGCAAGATGGGATAGAGGTAGGAAGAGACATTGAAACGATAAATGTACTCTGTCTTCCTGCGACAGGAATTCTTGATAATGATAATTACAGAGTAGTAATTCCGGTCGCGATATTCATCACAGGTGTCTTATTTATAGTGTTCAAGGGCCATTTGTATGTAGGAAGACTCTTCACCCAGGGAAGAAGAGATTCAGTTTTAGAAGATTGAGGAAGGTGATAAAATCTAGGGTGCCTCTGGCACCCTATTTTTTATTCTTCTCATATGAACTGGCAATCGAAAAAGATACTAATTACGGGAGGGGCTGGATTTATTGGGTCTAATCTTGCCAAGAAGCTATTCTTAACAGGAGCGGAAGTAACTATCTTAGATAACTTCTCGAGGGCTAATGTCCGGAAGAATATTAAGTGGCTTGAGGCGGGCGGGGGGAAATTAAATGTCATTGAGGCAGATATCAGAGATAAGGCGAAAATCGATGAAGCAGTGAAAGGGATGGAATATATCTTCCATGAAGCTGCGCAGGTTGCGGTCACAGATTCTGTAAATGATCCATTGACCGACTTTGATGTAAACGCAGGAGGGACACTGAATATCTTAGATGGGATGCGTCAGTATTCTCCGGAAGCTGTCTTCCTTTTCGCTTCTACAAATAAGGTGTATGGAGGATTAGAAAGATTTGCAGTTAAAGAAAAGGATAACAAATACTTTTTTTCAGATACTTCTTTAATAAACGGGGTTACAGAGGAAGTTAACTTGGACTTTCATTCCCCCTATGGATGCTCTAAAGGCTCAGCAGACCAATATGTAAGGGACTTCTCCCGAATATATGGTCTAAAGACTTTGGTCTTCAGACAATCCTGCATTTATGGCCCCAGGCAATGGGGTACGGAAGATCAAGGATGGGTGTTTCATTTCCTTCGTTTGGCCTATGGCAAGGAATTAATAAAGATCTATGGTGATGGTAAACAGGTGCGGGATTTGCTCTATATTGATGATCTATTAAGAGCATATGAAATGGCGATTGATTGTATTGATAAGACATCTGGACATATTTATAACATCGGAGGAGGGATCCAAAATTCTGTGTCGCTCCTAGAGGCGATTGAAATAATGAAGGGGAAGTTGGGAATTGCCATTCCCTATGAAATGTATCCGTGGCGGCCCGGAGACCAGCGAGTCTTTGTAAGCGACACCACAAAAGCTCAGACAGATTTTGGCTGGTCACCTCAGGTCTCTGTTCCCGACGGGATAGAAAGACTCCTAGAATGGGTTAAAGAGATTAATTAATACTCGCGTCTTCGGCAATCAAGTACGGGGAGTCATGATTAAGTAACGAGAGCATCCAGAGCTGTCCATTCGAATTATACAAAATAGTGTCATCGGTTAGCCACCGGTAGTCCTCAATTAGGGAGTTTTCAGGGGAGACCTGTATTTCTTTTTTTGACAAGGTGTCCATCACAAATAGTTTTTTTTCTCCGTTTATATCTTTTATGTAGCTAATATTTTTCCCCTCCGGCTGAAAAGTAATGTTCAATTTACTATATCCATCTTCTGTGAGGCGTACCAGTGAGTTGTTTGTGGTAGCTAAGAGGAATAAATTGGTTCCTATAGTCATTGTAAGTTGATTCGAATCACCCGAGAGGGAGTGTATACGTAATTCTGTCTCGTTAGTTTCAAGTGGAAATTCGGCTAATCGGCTAGTTCGCTTATATCGAAGAGACGTAGAATATATTGTAATTTTCCCTTCTTTCAACTCTCCGGTAGTATGGATTACAGCGCTAGCGTCGTCATTTATAAAATACTTTCCAGGGGAGAGGTCAATTAAATCAGGATAATTTGTTAAGTTACTATCATCAAGTCTTGTGGAATAGATATTGACATGCTTGTCCGAAGTCTCTTCCGCGTAGACTCTAAAATCCTTTTCGTAATAGAAATATTTATTCCCTCTGTAGGTAGCTGATAAAGTATCATCGGAAAGTTGCGTTGTTTCTTCTCCATCAATACTCACCCACTGAACTGATTCTCTCTCATCGGTGACTTTTGTTGAGAAGAAAACTTTCTTGTTTTGAATGTCTAACCAAGGATTGTGATTCTCTCCTTCTGCGGTAAGCTGCTTTGGATCGGACCCATCTATATTGCTTATGAAAATTTGACTACCGTTGGGAGTAGCTTTTGTATAAACTATATTTCCTTTTCCTACCATGAGAGCAACTTTGTCAGGATTGTCTCCGGGCAAGAGTTGTTCAAAAATAATTTCTTTGGGAAGAAAATCCTCATGATTTATAGTAATGGTAGTTGTCGAGGATGGGATTTCCTTTAGAACTAAAAGTCCGTCGGAGTTAGATACTATCTGATTATTGTCTATATTGATTTTGGCATTGGAGACCGGTGCTAAATCAAGCCAATTCTGAAGTTTTAAGGTAAGCTTTGATGCAGGCTCCAAGCCAACCGTATACGTATTTGTTTTATTACCTTCGATATATATATTTTCACGGACATCAACATAATACTCAGATTTTATGACTAACTCGTATTCTCCTGTTTTAAATTGAGGCAATAGTAGCTTGTTCCCTTCACTTAAAGCATAAGGAATACTATCTATAGTTAATTCAAGCCCTTGTGTCACTATTTCTTTCCCTTCTTCTACAAGTAGTATCTCGGCGTCGTTGAGTTCTGCATTTTCTAGGGAAAAGCTGATTAAATTCTTGCCTCTTTTGATATATATTGGCTCTGAAAAGTCTTGATATGTAGGGGAGGAAACTGACAGGATGATTGTTCCAGAAGTAATATTTTCTAATCTGTAAAAACCATCCTCATTGGTTTGTGAACATGTCTCTTTGATACAAACTGAAGCGTCATAAATGGGGTTCATTTCATTGTCAGTAATTTGGCCTTCCAAGTGATTAGATGTTAGGTTCTTATCCAATCCCAGGCCAAAGACAACCACGCTTACAATTAAGAAAGCTATTGTCATTATGGGCAATAGGATCAATCGTCCAATCATTTTTCTACTTTTTTTCTTTCGCAAATTAATTGTATTAATAGATATCATTGACAAAGGGATCATAATCATTCTATCTTTAATCCATGTACCCTTCAATTTTTATAATATTTATATGCAAATAAAGGTAAAAAAGCCAACAATAAGACATTTCTCATGGCCAGGAGGTTTTCCACATATAGGAAGCATAAACTTTTTACAAATATTCTACATATTTGAAAGTCGGAGAATTAAAGTAAAGAAGTTAATATTACTAGTAGGATGTCTGTTTGTCATATCTCTGGGTATGTATGTACTTACCACGTTTATCAGAACCGAGGATCTGGGGATACTTGAAATATTTAAACAGGTTTCCTTTATCAACATCACTTTATGGATAGCTTTTTTATTTTTCACACTTGGAATCAACATTCTCATAGCACTCTTGGTTAGAGTTAAAAAAGGCAGTTTGAATATTCATGATTTTGTTACTAGTCAAATGTTTATAGGGGTGACAATGTTCTTCTTTATGAGATTTATGGCCACAATCTTAATATTGATGGACGAATTATTACCTTTCGAGATAAATTTGGATTTGAGAGTATTTCAATTTAATTTGCTTACAATCCTCTTTGCCTCGCAGGTTTGGATGATAATCATTATATATAATAATTTGAGAATCAATTTAAAAAATAGTTTGAGTACTTATCCACTTTTTGAAACATTCCTTTGTGTTATCTATCTGGCTAGTCTCTGGAGTTTGACTTCCCCATGAGTATTACAGGCTAGTGGTTAGTATCCTGTAGTTTGAAGAGTTTTCGAGGGTTGAGTAATTCCCAAGCAAATGCCAAAGTGAGGACATCTCAGATTGAGTCCCTGTCCCTTGGGTGATTTTTGTGGAAGAAAGATAATAATTGTTTTTAGATTCCAAGTTTGGGTAGTATAGGATCCAGAGTTGTTGTTCGGAATTATAGAAAGTATTTAATACGGGCACTAATTTGGTTAATACCATAGTGTTTTCGTAATTGTTTCTTGAAATTTCTTCTACAATAATACTTCCAATGTTTGCATATTCCCCAGCGAGATCATATCCTACCTCTTCTACTGGTATGAAGATCTCAGTCCCGGATAGTTCTCCATCAAAACTGAAGTAAGGAATAATTAATTTCTCCTGAGGCAAATATGACCAGAGTGAAGATACTTTTGCTGCTTCCAGGTTCAAAGTAGATTCTTCCTCAATGATTCTTTCAACCAGATCTCTTCCTATATCTGTAGTAATCTCTATCAAAACTTGCTTCCCAACACATTGGGTACACGGACTCTCCGTGGTATCCTTGGTTTGATTTCTATTTGTATCTATGAAAAAGGATATCCGTTCGTTGTTTATCTCTAGATAATTGCGGTCACTTTCGTCCGATGACAACTTACTATTATCTTCGCCTACGATAAAGTAGATAGAAATCAGCAAAAAAAATGCCACAACAGACACAGAAAGAATAAACAATTGTAACTTTTGTCTAAATTTCATGATGAATAGCGATTACAGATTTTAACATAACTCCATGTATAAATTGCTAATAATTGAAGATGATATAGAACTAGCACTTACAATTCGAAATGCACTTAAGATAAAAGGGTTCAATTCTCAGATTATTGCAGATGGTCGTAAGGGTCTAATGTATGCTCTTCGCAATA
>CAYVIR010000073.1:0-5448 GCA_964451645.1 uncultured Candidatus Saccharibacteria bacterium
GCGGGAATACACAGTTCGTTTGGCAGATAAGTGGGTTCCTCCAAGGAAAGAATTACTAATATATTTGGGATGAATTATATAATAACTATATATCGAATGGCAACAAGTATCCGCCACCGAAATGGAATATCTATACCTATAATTGGAGTAGAGTTGAGTCAGGCTTTTGCTGCCGTCTGTTTTAATTTCGTATAGCCCTCAAGCTTTTCCCTATTATTATAGAAGAATAAAGAAGGGAAAAATATAAGGCTAAATAACCGTTTATTTAAGCTTACAATTGAAGATTGCAGCTTCGTACTGCCTCCTCTCACTTCGAGAAGGCGCTGGCAACAATGATATTAGATTAATATTCCGCTAGATTCGGAAAGTCATGAGAGAACAACACTTCTTTTGAGTGTTCCCGTAGGCTGTAAAGTAATGAAGAACCAATTGACTGTACTATTTCTGGCTCAATATACCAATCGTTAAGCCATATCGGAATAGCAGGCGCACCGGCTTGAGTATGTAAGTATGTCAAATTACTTATTTCCATTTTTCCTGAAGAATCGAAAGTCTTCATCCGAATATGTCCAAAATGCACGGGTAACTCTCTAGTTCGATTTCCTCTATATAACCGATAGTGTAACCTGGCACAATCTATCCGGCGAGTAGGTCCCCCCAAGTCATGTAATGTAATAATTGGACTGACACTCACGCCATCTTCCATAGTTAGATAACGGTCATATTGGGGATCCATTGTTATGTAGGGCAGAAAGCCCTCGGCAAGCCCGTAACTATCGCCATATAAACTCCATGTTTGATAAACTTTTTCTTCAAGTCCCTTTTCCATCCATGCTCTATATGTTGGATCCGTCGTATGCTGTATTGCCATTGCAAAATATCCTAGATCTGCTGCAAGAATTTCCCTTCTCTCAGCTGCGATTTTCATTGGCGAAGGGGGCTCGGGTCTATGTCCTCGTCCCCTATAGAAATAAGCGGAAGGGTATAATCTAGTAGAATCAAAATCATCCATGATAGTAAGATTTAAGAATAATTATTCGGATTAAACCATATGAATCTTTAATAATCAATATGGAAAAGTAAAGAGACAGGTTTAAGGGAAATTTCTATATTTGCGTCTTCTAATGATGTGAATTTTTTATGAGTAGTCATATCCGGGAAATTTGCTATCACTTAATCATAATAAGTCTTCATCTTTTGTTTATTAACTTTGGTACTTTCAGTTTAAGAATAAACGAGATGACTATATATAAAATTAGTTAACTCTGTAAACCTTCTCCTAAACGCTTCCCATTTTCTAGTGTTTCCGGTTTCGAATCCTTCTGCATCAATGATTGGGAAGTAAGAAAGTTCGGGGTGGTAAAGTACATTACTGAAATATATATCACTATGAACTAACCCATAAGTGTCGTGGAATGCTGTCAGTAGTGAAAAAGTATTGTGAAGTAGCATATCTGCTTCTGTTGGGCTAAATCCTGTAAAGCTTGTCTGTGTGTCCATGAGTGACTGATTTGATTGCAATCCCTCATATAATGTATCTAAAGCGGATCCAAGCCATGGCATGTCTACTTCGGTGATTGATCCGTGTTTTGATACCCAAAAATCATATCCAAGAAATTCGTACCATAAAGGAGCGTATCGAAACTCTCTGTCATCATCTGGAGCTTCAGCAATTAGTTTCCTCACTCTTCGTTTCCCACCACTAGAATAGCCAATCACTAAATCAGCATGTTCATATCTAACATAAAGGTGATAGTCAGGAAAACCCTGATAATATCTGACCGTTCTATCAATATGACTTTCCATTCATAAAACCACCGTATATATAAAATTGCTTTAGCACGAATAGCAATACTAATCTGAATTTCATTGCGCTATTATATAATAGATATATATTCAGATCAAGATGGTAACACATATTGAGCAACTTTGCCTAGCCTAAGCGGACTCCTCGGGCCTTGAGACGGGGTCCCCCTCCCGCTCTCAAGTTGAGTGCGGGAGGGAGACCCGTATAACCATCCCAAAACCTCAGGAAAGGGAAACGGGCTTACCTACCGCGCTTCTTTGCGGAAGCGGGAGAACTGTTGCCAAAGAAGGGTAATCATATAAGGAATACATCCCCAATCAACGGTATGTAGAGAGGATTAACTTAATAAACAGTTAAGTTTCTAAAAATATATTCCTTGGCTGTATTCCATCTTCCGTGAAATCTAGCAACGTTTTCCTTGTCTGCAACTTGAAAAGATTCATAATCAATCACATTTAAGGCCGGTAATCGGGGATCAAAAGAGTTCCAGACTATGTTGTTAGGTCTGCCCGTGGCAAATAAGTCTACATGGACAAGATCTGTAAGCCTTTGGAATTCAATTAATCTCTCTTCAAGTTCATCTAATCCTCCTACTATTTCAAGCGTGTTAAATCCATCGAAGGTGTAATATGTCCGGTGAAATGCATCCCAGAATTCTCTCCCCAATTTCAAAGAATACAAGTCCTGGCCCATATACGGAGTATCGATGATCTGATGATCGGATTCAATTGACACTCTGTAATTTCCGATTCCTAAATACGATAGCCAGGATTCGGTTTTTATCCCTTCATCAGGGCCATATTTGTTATTTGGATGCATGACTATTTTCCTATATCGTAGAAGGCCCTCCGCATCAATATAAGAGAATACGTATCTTTCAAGCCCACATTTATGATATTGGACTTCATCTCCTCCTAGGCCAAGCTCTTGCAGGTTTGCATATAGTATTTCTCTTATAGGTTCCATGGTGTTTAATCAATTACTAAATTTTCCATTACATAATCGCATATATTCTGGAACGCCCTTTCGAATCTGAATGTATCATCGATACTACCCGGCTCTTCGAAGGAAGCTGCGTCAATTGGAGGGAAATAGTCGAGGGATGGGTGATAAGTGATGTTTATGGGTTCATCATCAAGCCATAGGTCTA
Source organism: uncultured Candidatus Saccharibacteria bacterium (assembly GCA_964451645.1). Taxonomy (GTDB): domain Bacteria; phylum Patescibacteriota; class Dojkabacteria; order B142; family OLB20; genus JAJTYI01. The sequence goes on from CAYVIR010000073.1 coordinate 2,958, forward strand.
CATGAAGAAGCCCAGTCTGTCTATAGAATTCATCAAGTAAACTTTTGGTTCGTCCAAGTAAATGTGATGCCCTCTCCCTAGTTAGCCCCAGAAAAGGAGGATATATTTGAGGTGCCAGACTAGTGGGATCAATCTGATCAGGTAGATAGAGAAGTTCATGCCCAAGCCATGGCATATCTACTATTGTGTAAAATTTAGGAGTGCCTTCGCTCTGTGTTATATCCGTAGACTTGACCTGAACTTCAAATCCAAGGAAGGGATACCATAGCTGTGCGCCCCGATATTCCTCGGGTCGGTAGGCTTCTTTCACATGTTTCTGAACACGTGCCCCTTGTGGGCCATCATAACGGAATACATATAAATTGTCATTGCTTGCGAGTACGTCAAAGTTAGTCTTCCCTCAATATTCATTTAGAAGTCGTAGTTTAGGAATTTCCACGTTATAAAAACTCAAGGATTATTAAAGTAATTACTCCTGCACTCAGAAGAAGATTCTATAAATATTCTTTACAAAAATTTGAAGCCATTATATAATGTTTATATCACAGATTACAAATCGTGGGACCACAAGAATTTGCTCTAAAATCTTCTGAGGTCAGTACTCGAATAGAAGGACTATTTACCGACGCGCCTGAAGGCGAAACTCCCTATCAAAAATTGCAAAATGCTATTTATGGAGTTACTGATGCACTTCTAAATATCACACAAGTAAATGGTCCTACAGTTGTGGATATCTCAAGACAACCAACAAGATCAGAAAGATTGAAATCAAGTGCAGGTCTATTTGCATTGTCAACAGTGGATTGGTTGAGACAAGTTAGTCACAATCTTTACGGAGCTAATAAACCAGGATTACTTGGTGGATCGATGACAGGGATGGCATCTGTCATGGGTGTACCGATGTTGCATAGAACCGATTTTCTCAATAATCCCCTACATGCAGTGGTTGTCGATGTACCTGTGCAGGAAGGCGTATTCCCGTGTGATGCGGCAGCAGCATCAGCTGCAGGTTTGTGTACGAGCGGTCTTGAAGAAGCAGGACAGATAGGGCAATGTTTTGACGATCCGGCAAATCCGGGTAGATATCAAGTAAATCTCTATCCTGGTGGTGAATTGACAACAACAAACCTTAGTCCTGTAGGTGCATTTCTATCATCTACAAAAACGAATTGTAATGCTATTTTAGGGGCTCCCACGCAAGTAGAAGTACCTACCTCGACAACCGAAGCTGTGATTTCTCAACCAACTGCAACAATTCCAGCACTGATTCCCACACAGGAAATGGATGGATCCATTGTCGAATGTGTGGGTACATTCACACAAGGGTCAAATGGCGAAGCGATTGAAATGTTAGGTATTTCGACGGGCAGGACAGAATCAAATCCAGGTGGTGATATTAATGTACTTAAAGCTAGCATTAAAGCAATTTGTGGTGTTGATGTAAGTGATGATGCAGCGGCAAAGTTTCTTCAGGAGACAACCTCTCCTTGGATTGTAGACACCTATCCCGTAGGAGCTGCTACTCTCGAATCTTGGCTGACTCAGTATATAACAATCGAACCAACTCCGCAGATACCAACCGCAGCACCTACGAGTGTTGTAGAGGTTGCAACAGCTTTGCCGGATAACACATGCGTGGAACCTATTAGAATAGAAGTTCCTATTAATCTAAGCGAGCAAGATAAGTTGAAATTCTTTGGTGATGAAGTCCTAAGGCAATGTGGTGTGGAATTAACGACAGATGAGGCCGAGTTAATCATGGCAAGTAGAAATGCAAATCTTCCTGAAAATGTACATGCAGTGAGTCTGGATTATCTAGAAGGGTTAAGAAGCACAAATGATGAATTGGAAGTTTACTCATCAGGAGAGAGATACTCTGCCTGGGGAAGATATTTGGCAATAATTGCAGGACTATCAACACTTGGAACTCTGTCATATATGGCACTTAAGCGTTTGAAATTTTCAGATATATTCGGTTCTGATAAATAAATAGAGTAGTTCGTGCTCTTTGACAATAATAACACAGCCTTAAGCTATCAAAGTAGATGGTTGAAGGCTGTGTTGTTTAGACAATTACTAAGTGAAAGGAAACAAGATGACTCCTCAAACGCAGTTTACCAAACGTGCCAAGCGGATCTTGGTGACCCTATTCATCGTTCTCATTGGCTTGCTTCTGACCACGAACATCATTCTCGGATCGGAGCTCATTCGGGCTCTGCCGGGGATTCTCAGTGGGCAGAACATCGCGATGCCCCGGTACCTGAGCTACCTCATCATGGGGGCCATAACGCTTCTCGAACTTCTCGTCTTCACTGGGATCATTGACGTCGAAGACGGAGTCAATGGCCTCGTGGAATGGGCTGTCGTGGTAGCGCTGTGGGTCGTTCTCCCCTTTGATATCGCTGGGAACGTATTCGGGGTCGTTCTGGGGAACGCCCCGATCTCCGAAGCCATGGAGCGTGTGACACGCACCATGTTTCGCTTCGTTTTC
>CAYVIR010000074.1:0-5363 GCA_964451645.1 uncultured Candidatus Saccharibacteria bacterium
TTTCTAGTCCTATTTGGGTAAATTGCTTTAGTCTAGTAGTAGATATTTTTGAGACTAGTTCATTTCTAAAACTGTTCACAATATAAAAAGTTTTGACTCTCCCTCTTCTGTTAAATTCAAAATCTGGATCATCAATATTAGACGCTACCCACTTACAAACGCTTGCTGTCCCTTCCGGTATGAGAAAACAGTTTTTAGCTTTAGAGGAAACTTCTTCGTAGTTAACGATGTAATTCTTAACTAAGATTGAAAAAAGACTTCGTGGATGCCAGCTTGGCCATGGATGAGACCCAACAATTTCTGATGAAAAATACTCCTGTTCCTCCACCAACGGAATTGATATTTTTGAATATGCTCTGAATTTATATAATTTTGAGAGTGTAAGAACAATATATTCACGTATGCTCTCCTCCTCCGCAAAATGAGTATTAAAACCTACTAGAGGGTCCTTTTTAATCGGGGGATTCATTAGTATAGCTATATAGTAAGAAATTAAAGGTTATAAAACAAGAAAAAGTGCCAACACATTATATATTTGAGTTATATATTACAGACGATTATATAACAAAACTTTATTTTCGTAAACTATGGGATACATTTATTGTCCGTCATTCCCTCTACCAACTCCCAGGAATTTGCGCTATAGTATTCATTATTATCTTAGCAGAAGGATCGCGGCATGCCCATAAAAATTTTACATTCTTCCGATGTACATTTGGAGTCCAAGCTAAATTTCCTTGGGGAGAAGGCACCTTCACATAGGAAGCAATTGCTTGACACTTTTGGATTGATTGTAGAGAAAGCCATTTCTGACCATTATGATCTGCTGGTAATAGCCGGCGACTTATTTGATACCCCTTTCCCAAGCGCTGCTATATCTCACCAAGTATATGAGTTATTAATTAAACTTCGGAATTCTAGAATTCGTACGGCAATAATTGCAGGTAATCATGATCGGATGGAGCCAGGTTCTGTATATCTGGGAAAGGATTATTTGTCTTTAGATACAAACATAATTCATATATTTAATGAGCGGGAGACCTCATGGGAAATTAAGGAGCTTGATCTTACGGTGGTAGGAGTCTCATTATCCAAACAAAAAGATGTTGACTCCCCATTGGCCAAGATAAGTCAGTCGTCTCATACAAAGTATTCGATTGCACTCCTCCATGGCTCTTTATCATTAGGTGAAAAAAACACAAATAATCCACTGGATTCCCAGCAATTAAGTAAAACAAAATATAACTACATTGCATTGGGAGACTGGCATAGCACTAAGCAAGTGTTAACTTCCCCTCAGACATGGTATGCAGGATCTCCTGAGTTAATTAATATAGACCAGTCGGGTGCAGGAAATGCTCTCTCCGTAGTAATTGACGAGAGTCTTACTAAAGTTGAACCCATAAGAGTGGGAAAATATCAGGCCATAAGGCTTGAAGTGGATATTACGGGAAGTGAAACCATCTTTGATGTGATCACAAAAGTCTCTCAATTTGGAATAAAAACTCCGGAGTCAGTATTCTTGTATCTGATCCTTACCGGGATTCGTTCTTTGCGAAATAACTACACATACGACGATATCTATGAAGCTTTAAGTGGCAAATACTATTACGTAAAGGTCAGAGATACCTCGCAATTAAAATTGTCTGAAGAAGAGCTGGATATGTTCCCGGAGGAGTTTCTTATAGGGAAGTTTATAAGGATATTACAATCTAAAAAAGGCGAAGACTATTCTCAGAACCAAATTGTAGATGAAGCGATACAATTGGGAGTTAGGCTATTAAAAGACAAATAGTGAAAATAAGGCAGTTAAAAATTAAAAATTACAAAAGGTTTAGCGACAACACATTTAATCTTACTCCGGGTCTAAATATCGTATATGCCGAGAATGAAGCGGGTAAATCTACTCTCACGCAGGCCATAATGGACTTGCTCTATAGGGATCCTGCGACAAAGTCTCAAGGCTATCTTAACAGTGTTAAATCATGGGGGTCCGGAGTGTTGCCGCTTTTAAGCATGACCTTTCATGCGAAGGAATCGAGATTTGAATTGGTAAAGGACTTTAATGAGAAGTCTATAAAACTTATAAATCTTGATACCAAGAGAGAATTAAATACGCTCAAAGAGGTGGCTCAGGCAATGAAGAGTATTACTGGCATTCCTACGGAAGAAATTTATCGAAAGACTGCTTTCATAAATCAAGGCCAGGTGGCCTTTGCTGACTCAAGTGACGATCTCCTGCATGAGGTCACCGACATCTCAGGAAATGGTGGGGAAAACGTGAATCGAATAATAAAGAAACTACAAAGCGAGCTTGCACTGCTAAATAAAGGCTTAGAACACCTTGCAAGTAATCCCGGCCCACTCAAGCTTCAACAGGATAAAATTGCTCAACTGGAAAAATATTTACAGGAGAAGAAGGAAATATGGGGGAAAAGACAACTGGCTACAGATAAGAAAGAGTCCTCAGGTGATGAACTCAAAGGAATAAAGGAGAAAATTTCGGAACTCGAGGAATTGATGAATAATTATAAAATCGCCAAGGATGCACGATTGAGGTTGGAGGAATTAAATACACAAATTTCAGAAGTTGAATCCAAGCTTCAGGAGGTGGGAAAGATGGAGAAGTATATTCAATCTCTCAATGGTGAACTTCTAAAATACCCTATGTACCAAAGCGATCAAATCGAGGCTGACTTAAGAGAAATAATTGAGGCCGAGCAGGGAATCAAGCTTGCCTCCAAAGAACTGGAAGCACTAAAAAAGTCTAAAGTTGTCGAGCAACATAGTATTGAACAAAAAGATGAAATTGAACATCCAGCCAACTACGGAGTTATTAGGTATCTTCTTATAATCGTGGTGGCCATTCCGATAGCCTTGTTAGGATATTACTTCTCAAAGGGAGTCCTAATACCTATAGTTATCGTGGCCATGGCTCTCTTTGCTATAGCTCTTATGGCGAGAAGGCCACTCCGTATGCCCAAAGTAGATCCGACTCTCCCTACTGACAACCCCGTACAACCAAGTGCCGAAGAGCAACTAGTAACTAATATGAACGAGAGGCTAAATGGTAGCCAGAAACAACTGGATAAGATTTTGGCCAAATACGATGCCAAGGATATCGCTGACTTCTATTCGAAAAAGGCCAACTTTATGGCCTTGAAAAGTGAATTGGAGGATAAAGTTAGGACTAGAGATATTGCGTTGGGGGGCAAAACGATTGAGTTTTACAACAATAGTCAAAAAGGGCTTTTTATTGCAAAGAAGGAGATTGAGACCAATGTCCTAACTGAAAAGGTCGCGAATGCAGTTCTGACCCCTGAGCAATACCTTCAAAAGGGAAGAGAATTAGACAAATTGATAATAAAGAAGAGAAAGGTGGAGGAAGAAGTCATTGTGTCCAAAACAAGGATGGCCGATAGCGGGGTGAATTATGGCGAGATAGTGGCCTTAGAAGAGGATCTTGAAAATGCGAAATTACTTCTCAAGGACTTGTTTAAAAAGCAAAAGGTTCTCTCTCTTGTAATAACGGGATTAAATGAGTCAATAGTAGAGACTTCCAAGTCTTCAAATAAATTGATTTCTAATATTATTCAGAATAATTTGTCCCTATTGACTAATAGCAGATACAAAGACGTCAAAATAAATAAAGATTTGTCGATTCAGGTTTTTTCTAACGAAAAGGAGGATTGGGTAGACCCCATAGTGGAGTTGTCGAGTGGAACAAGAGATCAAATATACTTCTTATGCAGACTAGGTTTTTTGAAACTTATAACCGGGGACAAGTCAGTTCCTTTGATTCTGGACGACCCATTCGTAACAGCAGACTTGCGCCGGAGAGATAACTTCAGGGAGTTGCTTAAGGGGCTTTCGACCTCTTCTCAGATTTTGCTCTTTACCAACGATAATTATTACCTCGACTGGGGGGACCCGGTTCCTTTGTCGCTTTTGAACAAGTATTTTACTCAAAACTTCCCGAACCTGCAAATCTGCTATCTGTGAATTATCCACATCCTAGGGCTTTGTTGTTACGAAAGCTGAGGAGGGTATTCTATCTCATAGTTGATCTGATTACTTCAGCCTATTGTGAAATTTATGATAATATTAAGTATGCACGCAGTTAATTTACTAAAAAATTTCCTCAAACTGACGTTCTTTGTCGCTATAATTTTCGCCTTTATTATCCCTTCGGATACTCAGGCTAGAACTGCAGAAGAAATTGCTGCGGAAAAAGTGGCTAAACAAAAAGAATTAGATTCATTGAATAGCGAATTGAAAAAAGCAGAGCAAGCTTTGCGCATGAATATCTCTCGTAAATCGGCATCACTCTCCGAGATAGAGAAAATTAAATCTGAACTTTCTCAGATCGATGAGGAATTAAAAATTAATACACTGAAAAAACAACAACTTGAGCAAGAGATCGGAATAAAGGTGCTGGAGAAGGAACAGACCGAACAGGAACAAGATATACAGATAGCGGGCTCCTACATCTCCTGGAAGACTCAAGATGAATCGTATTTGATTTTAGGAGGTGAGGATATACTTAAAAATGCGATTTATTATGATTATGTTACCGAAACGTCAAAGGATTCAATTTTGGGATTGACTACGCAACTCGATGAATTAAATAAAACGAATGAAGAATACAAAAAACAAATAGCTCTCTTGGAAACGGAGGATAAAACTTTGGGCGACAAGAAAGTGGCCTTGGAAAAGCAGATTGCCCAGCTAAACTCAAGTATCGCTACTTCTAAAAGTAATCTGGATGGACTGAGATCTAAGGTGGTCGGGGTCCAACAGAATATTGATCTGTTATCCCAAGAGCAACAGCAGATAATGGCCAATGAGAATAAAATCCTACTTCAGGACAATGCGCAGTGTATCAGAAATGATCTTGTCTCCGGGGAGTTTTATTTCATTACACGTGGCCGTGATCTGTATCAAGGCCATGGAATTGGCCTATCGCAGTTCGGGGCGCTCGGGGCTGCCAACCAAGGATGGAACTCCACAAGAATTCTGAATTTTTACTATACGGGGACTGCGGTGCAGACTTTGGGAGCTAGGACGGTAAATGTAAGTGGGTATGGCAATATGGATATAAATACGTATGTTGCTGGCCTGGGAGAAATTCCAAGTAAGGCATGCGGAACTACAGACCAGGCCGCGCAAAATCCTTCCAAGTATGTGGCTGATAATCCGGCAACTATATGGGACTGCTGGCCAGAGGAGGCCATTAAAGCCCAAGTTATTGCTGCCAGAACATATGCGGCAACCAGTTCGCAACCCATCTGCACATCTGCGAGTTGTCAGGTATATGTGGGTGGTACTGCGAAACAATGGGCGGCAGAGGAGACGGCCAATCA
>CAYVIR010000075.1:0-4762 GCA_964451645.1 uncultured Candidatus Saccharibacteria bacterium
TTAAGAGAACTTATATCGAGAGGTTATATAAATCTGCTGGGGGAGGTTATTGACGAACAAGCGAGGAGAAATATTGAACTATTAACGACAGAAAGCAAGGAGAGTCCTGCAACTGAAATATCAGAAAGGTTAGCGAAGTTAAATAAACAAGGCATCATTGCTCTTTCTTCTGAATTACCCGAAAGCTTTATTGAAGGTCTTGCTGCAAGGTTAGAGGACGAAGGGTTGGACGCAGAAAATAACTATAGAATAACGGAAATCATATTCGAAGAAGTAAAAAATGCCGTTGCATCGGGGAAGTACGTTATGAAACAGAGAACGATCCCAGGAACTCCTAGTGAAATGAATTTGAGAGAAATTGTGCTCGAAGAATTAATGGGAGACGCACTAAGCGAAGGAGCTACAGCGACAAAGTTTGAGGAAAGAACTACCGAAGAAATCTTGGAAGACACTGAGATCTTCGCAAGAGTTGGAGAAGATGTTGCCAGAAAGTTTTTAGTTGGCCAATTCCATCAAGATGTAATTGAAGTCGATAATATACAAGCACGTGCAGCATTGGCCGAGCTTCTCACTGCCACGAATACTTATCGTTCAGAGGAAACGGTTCAACAAGTAATTGAAGAAATGGAATCATACCCTAGAATATTACCAGTGCTTAGATATGGAACAGGAGAAGTAATAGGTTTTTCATATATTATGAATGCACCTGAAATATCAGAGAATATACAAGTTCGTGTCTCTGGAGTGGAGTATGATTTGAATCCGGAACAAGCTAGAGCACTTTGCTATGATCTTGAATATATCAGCAGTATACCCGGATTTGATAACTATTTTAATGAGGGAAAAAGCGAAACAATTAAAAAAACGATAGAAGGGATCACTAACGACGCGAGAGATGGGAATGTCTCTGCCAACAGTATAGCTGATTTGATTTACGGCTTGAACAGTCTCGACTTAGAAGCAGCTATTCCTCCAACCTTGGCCACTTTAATATCCGAACAATTAGTTGGTCTTACGCCTAAAAATATGGGTGAAAGAATGGCCATTATTTCAACATTTATTGCCAAAGAGATAAATGAAGGGAAATTAGTCGTTAAACTTATAGATTTAAGCGATAAGTTCAGGGGTCTTCCTGTGGTAACGGCGCAATTGGTTGAGGTGGGAATAGAAAAGGCAGCTGCGCTTCCCGAGAGCGATGAAAGCTCCGAACCGGCCGGTAAATTTCGCATAACTGAACTCTTCCCCAGCACAGAGGATGCATTAAGAATACTAATGGGAGGTGCTGTTACACTGAAGGGATCTGATATTCTTACAAAAGTCAAGAAGCTTCAAAAGGCAGGTTGTTTAGAATATAGTTTTAGTAAAATACTGGAACGACCTGATCCAGAAGCTATAGACTGGAATGATTTACTAGTGTTTGTAACTGGTTATGCAGGCCCTTATGAGCTGAGTGCCTCTGATAAATATCCGACAACTTTCGAAGTAAATGGTATTAAACTTGATGAGTTACAAGTTGCGAAATTAATTGGAACAAACTACTTGCTGAAACAAAAGGGAAATGAATATAGTTTTGTGCAAGGTAAAGAATATCACGTTCGACAATTTGTGGATAATATTAATGTAGAACCCGATCCCTCAAAAGTTTCGCGGCTACTCTGGACTTTCCGTCTCTTAAATCCTGATGCAGAACTTCCGCCAACCATAAAGGACATAATGAATGCGGCTATTAATAACGAGACCGATCATGGCAGTTTGTTTGGGCTTGAACAGATAGCAGAATCTATCTCTCTGGAAATAAGCAGTGGAAGGATAAAGGTTGAACTTCAAGATTTAAGTGAACAGTATGGAGGTCTTGATGTTGTCATGGCAAGGTTTGTTGAGGTAAAAGCAACTGAAGGGGACACATATACACCTCCTAAAGATAATGTTCCTCCTAGTGAATTGGAAATATTGGCAAGCAGGGCGGACAGCCTTGCGGATGGTGAAACTTTGCCTGATTATTTGACAGAAGGAAATATTGTTGTATCCACTCTGGGTGCGGCTCGGGATGCACTAAACAACATAAATATTGAAGAAGTGCAAGAAGAAGCAGTTGCTAAATTAGTAAGAGTTTTGAATAGACTAGATAAAGAAACATTAAGATTGATCGACTTTAATAAAATCGGTGAACAAGCTTTAAAAATAATCGTTTCCTCGGAGAATCTCAATTCCCAAGTAGCAGGGGAAATTAATGATGCTATTAAACGTAGCGGGATAGTTCAAAGGGCAAGCAAGATGAGACTTGCTCTAGGTAGGACGGAAATCAACTCTAAGAGCGGAAATGAATTAGAGAAATACGAACTTAGCATGAACTTCCTCGACAGAGTTCTTGCTATTCAACCGGCGTTAGTGGAAAAAATGCCTCAGTCAATAAGAGATTTTGTAAAAAACCGAAATGAAGAGTCTTCTGAAAAGCTTATAAATGTACTTTTGGAATTGAGAAGGTTACTTGGAGATGCGAAAGAAGTTAGCTCTTCCCGTAGTGGTGATGAATATGAAGCTCTTTATGGCACACGTCCTGGTTTAATAGACACTATAGTTTGTGGAATGAATAGAGATGAATTAAATATACTGGTTCAAGAGGTGGACGCTCTTGCTAGTGTTGGAGGAAATAAAACTACTTACTTCCAATGGATAATAGAACAATTAAATCTGGTGAAGGAGGCAATGACGAATGAAGAGGATTTTACAGTTGTTGCTATGAATAGGTCAGGAATGACTTCGGATATATATTATATTGATGCACCTTCAGGTAAATATGTCGTGAAAGCTTTTGCAAAGGGATTGAGCCTTGGTGGTTCGAAGTCATTAGATGAGGCGGAGGTAGAGGCGTATCAAATTCCTGGAATAGAAAGACACACGGTCAAGACGGATAGAACAATAATGCCAAATGGTGCAGGAATTTTTTTACGAAGAGCACAAATTCTAGAACCCGGCGCGGAACCTGAAGAGGGTTTAGTACAACTGAAAGGTCTAAACTCGGTTCTGGCCCATACCGATTCTAGAAGAGTGATTCAAGTAATGGGGAGTATGGCAGAGTTTTATAAGTTGGCTCAAAGTAACGGGTCTAGTCCAGGACACGATTATAAGCCAGACTCTTATGGATTCCGTGAGGATGGGAATGATTTGACATTCGTAACATATGACTTAGGAAGTTTTGATAGTGAGGGTGTCCCTGTTGAGGATTATTGTGAAATGCTTCGTGGCAACGTGTATTTACTCGAGTATTTCTCCAAATATCTACTTAACGATGAATTAGGTTTTTTTGACATTGTTTATTTATTTGGAGGTGATGCTTCTGCCGATAATGCATTCTTGAATCCTGAACAAATAAGAAGGATACCGGAGAAGTTGGAGAAACTATCCTCAGATTTCCCGGAAGCCTTCAACTTTTTTGTGAGAATTTATAAAACTGCGAGTAAGAAAAATGAACAGAGAAAGACCGGGGAATTAGCTGTTATGGAAAATTTTACTCAGGGAATTGAGAAGTTCGGAAGTCTAGAAGAAATGATGCAGGAGGCAGAAAGCTTGACTAAAGTAAGTGAGGTTAAAGCTGAAGCAGTTGGAGATAGTGATAGAGCAGGATTTAGTGGGGATTCCCCAATCTCGGAACTATTTGGTTCAACGGCGGACATTCAGAAAGTCTTACTAGGTGGTTCTGTGTCTCTCATAGATTCAAGTATTGTTAGTAAGCTTGAGGTACTAGAGAATTCTGGTGGGGTGATAAGTCGTGTCGGACCATTATGGAGGTCTTCGCATAATAATATAACGGAGGAACATCTAAAAGTAAGAATATTAAAAGATGGGATTTTATACCTCGTAGTATCTAGAGGTGTCACGGATAATGTTGTTATTGGAAACGTTTCCTTAGATGCTTCTAAGGCGGATGATTTAGTAGCCTCTGGTTATTTGCTTTTAAATAAAGCCTTTAATAGTTATGAGTTCAATGATGTAGCAGCAAATCGCATGGCTCTTACTATAAATGAAATCAACAATAGCCCGACTACTGATAATATTCAGTCACTACTATGGTCTCTATATGGAGTAGATTTGGATGCAGAGTTGCCTCAGAGTATCAGAGACATTCTGGAGAATGGAAATGAGATTAGTGAATTTGATTCTATTCTGAAGAGAATTGCACGTGTAGCCGAAGATATTGCCCAAGAAATTGCTTCTGGAAAAGTTAAGCTAGAACTTGTGGATATGTCTCAAAACTATGGTGGTCTTAATGTCAAGAAGGCTAGGTTTATTGAGGTTGAGCAAGACAATCGTACTGCTACGGCTGCAGATGTCGCAGAACAACTAGAGGGTCCAGATTACGAAGAATTAGCTCGACTGGCTGGAACTACCACTCTAGAGACAGCACAAAATAAGCAAGAGCGATATCTCCCAGTACTTGTTGATAAGTTGTCAATCAAAAAAGCCGAGTTAGTTTCTTTAAGGTTATCTCCTAAGTCCCAGATAGAGTTATTATTGAGAAGAGATATATCTGACGAGGACGAATTCGAAAGATTTACAGATATGCTTCTTGGCAAGTTATCAGAGAACCAGGAGTATAACTATTACTTGGTTGCTGATCTTTCGGATGATGCGACCTCGGTGGTGTTTTATAGAAATCCGTCATATCAGCTTAGTATTCCATTGTCTAACGGTACATTCATACCTCTAGAACCCTTCGCTCAGGAGTTGCTTTTCATGAAAGGAATGCTTGCGGAGCATGTGG
>CAYVIR010000075.1:4772-5086 GCA_964451645.1 uncultured Candidatus Saccharibacteria bacterium
AGGACTAGTGATGGACCCGTACAAAAGGTATTAAGCTTACTACCACTTGCTGATACTGTAGATAGTTATTTATCAATGATAAATCCTCCAAAGGGAGCGGGGTTTGCGCATTATCGAGGTGTCGATCTTAATGCTGAGGATACTGAGGCGATGACTATTAATAGAGTCCGTCATATTTCAGATATTCAAAGGTTGTCGTTCGCTTTAAGTAGTGAACTGCCGGAAGAAATAGTGGAGGAAATTGCGCAAAAGTCTAAAGAAAATCAGGGGATTGTAACAAAAAGAATGATGTTTGATGTAATTGATGGGAAGAT
>CAYVIR010000075.1:5096-5314 GCA_964451645.1 uncultured Candidatus Saccharibacteria bacterium
AGGGGGTAGATCTGTATGAGTTTGTTTTGGTGAAGAATCCGGACTACAAAGGACTAATTGAACAGCCTTCGGAAACTGTCGAGAGGGCTACGGATCCAGCCGATGTATTTCAGGCAATTGTCGAACAGAGTGATCAGACAGCTGCTCCCCTTTCATCTACACAAAAACAAAGGGATGCAGGTAAAGACGTACTCGTAACTGTGAGTGAATATACTCCC
>CAYVIR010000076.1:0-5260 GCA_964451645.1 uncultured Candidatus Saccharibacteria bacterium
AAGAGAAAAAGATCAAAATCAATATTGCAAAATATTCTACCCAGATCCATTTGTCTATAATCTCTCTTATTTCAAGGGCTATCCCAAGACAAATGTAAAACATTAAAATAAGAACTAATGCAATATATGTCGAATTAATTGGCCATAAACTGAGAATGAACGCCATAAATGAGATCAATACCGATATGTTCATGGAGGCTATTATTCTTTGGCGCTTAGACATTTTTATCGTCCACAGGGCAATATAGACCAATAGAAACGTTTGAAACAAAATAAATAGTTCTTTGAAAACCAAATAGATATCATTACTAAAGACCAAGAAGAAACTTATATACGCGATGATAAGTGTAAGCATAAACTGTGCTGCCCTACCCGCCTGTCCTAGAGGAATTTCCCTAAGGTAAGAAACATTCAATACATTCACTGTTAATAAAGTTATGTATGTCATAAGCCAGAAGGACCCCGCTGATAAAATGAGAACCACTACTAACCCATAATTCCCAAATATCCCTGATATAAGAATCTCCCAAAGCAAGGTTTGTGCAAAAACACTAATAGTAGGAAATAACAAAATGGTTACAAACCTTTCTCCGCTTACTTTAAAGTGTAAGACCCATATTGTCAGAATATATGTAATTGAGCTTAATATTATTGGCTTAACAGGATCGATAGACATCTTGAATCCTAATATAAGCCTAAAATCAAATCTTAACAGGACAATAAAAAGGAAGGCCAATAAACTAGTTGCTATTAATATACGCTTCCGTGTATTTATTTTAATCATAATAGTAAGAGTTTGAAGACTTAAGAACTTTGTCAGTTAAAACCCTCCCCCTGGCTGTCCTCATAATAAAACCCTCTTTTAAGAGAAAAGGTTCGTATACATTTTCAATAGTTTCACGATCTTCAGACAAAGAGGCCGCAATTGTCCCTATTCCCACTGGCCCTCCGTTAAAGTTCACTAGCATTGTCCTTATTATTTTTTTATCTAAACTATCGAGCCCATAATCGTCAATTCCAAGAATTTCCAAGGTAACCTTCACCGTATCTAAATTTATCGCTTCCATTTCATTACTATGAACATAGTCCCTCACCCTTTTTAATAGTCTCTGAGCGATACGGGGAGTCCTTCTAGAACGTCTTGCTATCTCCATAGCAGATTTTTTATCAATTTTGATATCCAGCATTTTAGCCTTACGCAAAACAAGCTCTGTCAGCTCATCATGTTCATAATAATCCAGATGGAGATCTACTCCAAACCTATCTCTTAAAGGAGAGCTCAGTAAACCCACCCTCGTAGTAGCACCAATCAATGAAAACTTATTCAAATCAAGCTTTAAAGTCCTTGCAGATGGCCCTTTGCCTATAACGATATCTATAGAATTGTCCTCCATCGCTGAGTAAAGTATTTCCTCAAGAGATCTATTTAATCTATGTATTTCGTCTATAAATAAAATCGCCTTATCTTCTAGATTACTTAATATTGCTGCCAGGTCGGCCTTCCGCTCTATAGCCGGGCCGGAAGTAGTATATATCGGAACACCTGCTTCGTTTGCAATAACATATGCCAGAGATGTTTTCCCCAGGCCGGGAGGTCCATGAAGAAGAACGTGATCTATCGGTTCGTTTCTTATTTTTGCAGCATCTATAAGGATTTTAAGATTCTGAATTTCTTTCTTTCTCCCTACAACATCTTGGAAGAGCTTAGGGCGTAAGGATTTATCCAAAACAACTGTTTCCTCGTCACTACCGAAAATTGGATCTAACTCTCTATTTTGTATCTTTTTTGACACGTAAGTTTTTTAAAGCATATTTGACTAAAATACTCAGGTCTTCGGGTCTGTCAGCATCCTCACTATACTCCTTCAGTGTATTTTTTATTTCATTTCTGGCAAAACCTAAATTCATCAACGCGTCTGTCGCCTGAGATATGAAATCTTCTGAGAAGCTCATTCCCTTCTCAGTATGCAACCATATATAATTATTAAGTTTTGGGAACATATCTATAACTATTCTCTGCGCTGTTTTTTCCCCTAGCCCTTTGACCTTCAATGTTGAGACATCTTTAGATTCTATCGAGTTGAGGATCACGTCGAAAGTCAACGAATTTAGTAGAGTTAAAGCCAACTTAGGCCCTACTCCTGAGATTTCCAGTAAATCACTAAATAACAAAAACTGTTCACGCCTTCTGAAGCCGAATAGTCTTAATTCTGTCTCGCGAACATGAGTATGAATAAATAGATCCACTGCCTGCCCTAATAGATAGTCCTTTTCTGCAGTTTCAACTCTATAACCCATACCTGAATTATCAATTACTATAAAATCAGGGAAAACATCGATAATTGTACCTTTAATTTTTGCTAACATTGCGAGTATTAAGATGACATATACCCAACGCTATTGCGTCTGTAATATCGTCGAGTTTTGGAACAATTTTTAAGTTTAATATCTTACCGACCATAGATGCCACTTGTTTTTTTTCCGCCCTTCCATACCCTGTGACAGCCGACTTCACTTGTAATGGAGTATAATTATATATTTCTAATCCTTTTAGGATACCCGATAGAATTATTGCTCCTCTAGCTTGGCTTACACTGATAACCGTTTTCTGATTTTTAAAGTAGAAAATATCTTCTATCGCCATAGCATCAGGGGCAAAGCGTTCAATTAGCTTTTGTAACTCTTCAAAGATATATTTTAATCTCAAAGGCATATCATCCTTTTTACTCGTAAGAATAGCATCACTGGCAATATGTACAAGTTTTCCATCTATCCTCTCCAAAACCGCCCATCCCACAATAGCTGTGCCGCAGTCAATGGATATCACCCTGCCTATAGAATACACATCTTGCATATAGACTCTTGTGGACAACTAAATATTTACCCAAACGGCATCAACATCATCATGCTCTTCAAGCGTGTCTATCAAGACCGCTACTTTTTCTTCGATTTCAGGTTCAATAATTTTGACCTTTTCGTTTGGGATTTTCACTAGCTCTGCTGAGATGACTTTATAGCCAAGACTTTCTATCTTCTTCAGCACACTGCTGAATGCTTCTTTTAAAGTTATAACCTCCAAAGCGCCTATATTATCTTCCAACGAGATATCGGAGAGATCCTCTACTCCTTCTATTTCCATCACTTCCATAGTGGCCTCCTCTACTTCAATCTCCTCCCGAGTATTATCTTTCCCAAAATGACTCGAAGGAATGATCTTGGCCAATTCTATTACTATAAGACCCCTCTCCGAAAACTGCCAGGAGACACTCCCAGTAGAAGCAAATTTCCCTCCCTTGCTCTCAACCAAATTTCGCAACTCAGAATAAGTCCTGTTTGTGTTATCCGTTTGGCAATCAATAATTACCGAAGTCCCCCCAGGACCAAAGGCTTCATATGATAGCCTTTGAAAAACAATATCCTCGTTAGCCTTTCCACTTCCTCTATCTATTGCACGCTTGATATTATCCAAGGGCATATTGGCCGCCTTAGCTTTATCAACCGCCAATCTTAAAGTGAAATTCATTGTAAGATCCCCACCCCCTTCCTTCGCAGCGAGGGTAATATTTTTTGCCAACTTTGTGAAGAGATTTCCCCTTTTGGCATCATTTACACCTTTTTGTCTTTTGATCTTAGCCCACTTAGAGTGTCCAGACATAGCGAAAAATTTATTATTTATTAGATTATATTCTTTCCGATAACAACAACTAAATCTCCTATATGTCGATAAGGATATTCACCTTCAATAAATTTAGTATCTTCCCCTAATATTCTTTTCAGTTCTATCAGAGTATTCGTGTATTTTGATCTATCTTTCACGTATACTTTTGTTTCAGCCTCAACATAGGGTGCATTCGCAATATGGACTAGTTCCCCTCCAATATTATTGATCCACCTAGCTTTCATCCTTGCCAAACCTGGCCTCTCGCTTGCATTCAGAACTTCTACGATAGGTTGTTCAAACAATACTTCTTTATTTTGCAAGATCGCCTCTGTCTCTGTATCAAACTGTTCATAATTTAATCTGTACTTATCATAAACTCCTTCTTTAGCGATATATGTAAGTATATCACTTCTTGTATATACAGTCCTATAGGAAGCGGCAGGAATAGTTCTTACAAACATATACAATTTATACATCTCTTGCTTAGACATAGTGGTAACAATATTCTTCTCAATATTTTTAAAAAAATCTACAGGACCTAAAAAGATTTTGATAAAATCTATACTCTGAGTATAGTGTCGATATACTTCAACCTGCCTAGCAAGCTGATCGTCACGACCTAGGCTGTCACTTTGCATGAATTCATAAAACTCCATAGAGGACAGATTTGCCTTTCCTTTGGCCCAATACGCCTCTTGCATGTTCGCAATTACATCTTCGTCCCTCACGTCTTCTGGTAGAGAAACCTCTATACTTTTAGTATAGCGACTTGAAATTTCAAAAAAATCTCTATTCACAACAACAATATCACTTATAGCCGTAGCTAAAAGTTCTTCCACATAAGGGATCAATTCCGTATAGGAAGATTTCCCTATCAAAGACCTTCTAAGTGTTAAACCGTCGTCATTATGAAGGATATCCGGGTTAATGTTTATTAAACCTACCTCACTCTTGCTTGAATCAACAACCAATAAAGTCAACGCGTCCACAAATATATGTTCATCATTTTTTTTATCAATACCTACAAGAAGTATCTTCTTTTTCGCTCCCAAAGCCTTATTTTGACTTTCATTAATGAGAGGGATGATATTAGGTTTAAACTTTATAAACGATACAGCTAGAGGGGCACATACAGATGAAATTATTAGGATACCGAATATTAAACCACCCAAAAGCGCTAACCTTGCTTTTTGATTACCGTGGGAAGTTCTTCCTACTTTCCTTGAGAAATGAGCAACCTTCCTATTCATCACTAGCGTAGAATTATAACTTATTAAAAGACTCTGGAGGATTTGCCACTAGTTCAACCATTTCACCCGATAGAAGAGCAACTTTAAGTTTCCATGCATGTAGCATAAGCCTCTCATACGTATTATTTCTCCCATATATTTTATCCCCAAGTATCGGGAATCCCATATCCGCTAGATGAACCCTTATTTGGTGTGTTCTTCCAGTGTGTGGCCATACATGAAGCAAACTATATGTTCTGTTATTGTAAGTTAGAGATTTACTCCACAGGACCTTCGTTATAGCTCTTTTCCCTTTACTGGGGGGTACTTTACTAAATTTCTTTCGGTTTATACTATTTCTCCCTATAAA
>CAYVIR010000077.1:0-4992 GCA_964451645.1 uncultured Candidatus Saccharibacteria bacterium
TGCAGGAGGATTCGCACTAAGTCTTGAGAGACTTGTTTATTCTATAAAGAGATCAAATAGAAGAGTTAAAAGAAAGTTAGTCTACCCAATCTATAATGGGGTTGATTTCGTAATTTTTCCTAGGAATTTCGAAAGCGCACTACGGTATTGGAATAGATTGGCGAACAATTCAAAAGTATGTGAATTGTATCTTAATGACTCAAATCCCTTAAATGCCAAACTTCTCGCCGAGAGTTTGTCAGCAAAACTTGTGATGAAATGAAATGTTTAATGGTTGATCCTTACAATTATGATGTGACTTACTCTATTAATCCCTGGATGAATACATCTATGAAGGTTAATCGATCAATAGCTATATCTCAATGGCACAATCTGCAGTCTATACTTGAAGGTATTGGTATTGAGGTTAACGTAGCTGAATCTACCCAGGGACTTCCCGATATGGTTTTCGCCGCAAATGCAGGAAAAGTTTATAAAAAGAAGGTACTACTCGGGAATTTTAGGGATAAGGAAAGGAAAGGTGAGAGTCCTCATTTCAAGAAATGGTTCGATAATAATGGATATGTCATATCTGAACTTGACCCAACTTATGTATGGGAAGGAGAAGCTTGTAGCATAGAGACAAAGGGAACGTTGATATATAGCTATGGTTATAGATCTGACAAACTCTCGTACTTATATGTACGAGAGTTTTATAAACATACTGATTTGAAATTTGTTGAACTTATAGATCCATACTTTTACCATTTAGACGTATCTCTGGCAATACTAGAGAACGAGATCTTGCTATATTGTCCTCTAGCTTTTAAAGTACATGATCAGTATTGGTTGGCAAATAAATTTCCTAATTCTATAGAGGTTTCTTTTGATGATGCGTTGAATTTAGGTTGCAATGTCTTCTCTTATAGGAAGAACCTTGTAATTAACTCAAATGTATCCGATCAATTAATCGAACAAATCGAGTCATTTGGATTTAAAGTATACAGATGTGATGTATCCGAGTTCATAAAAGCAGGTGGAGGGGTTAAATGTTTAATTCTTACATTATAGAAATGATGGAATTAGAGATCAGACCCGACTTAACCACTCTATCTCACACCCTGCTCCAAGGTGAAGCAATAACTGACTATTTAGTAGCATATCCGGATATACTGACTGATATGACAAGCCTCTACATTGCAGTATTCGGTGCAGAACCATGGAACGAATGGGTACGCCTACAAGGGAACCATGAAGAATTACCTCAAACTCTAGGTAGATTGGCTTACAACCTACTACCTGTACATACACAACAAATGTATACTCCATTTTATGATATTGAAAATCTAAAGAGAAGACTACTCGATGAACTTTCACCTACAGGACAAACCCCCTTCCTATTATTAGAAGAGGAATATATTCCAGAAGCTTCTCCCTATAGATTATATGGGATGACATTCGGATCCAAAGCAGAAATCCCATTTTTACTCGAACGAATAATGAGAGCAAACTATAGCACTCCATCTTTAGAACTGGAATGGGAGAGAACCAATCAGACTTTATGTTACAATCTGCAGAAAACTTTCCAACGAAGAGCTCCATGGTACATCGATGAGACACTTTTGGCACCAGACCGCCAAGGTATTACGAAATATACCATAAATCATTTTGGAAACTTATATCGTATGTTAGCCGAGTATTGTCCAGACCCAGACGGCTCTTTACCCATTTTCTATAGAACTTCAGAAGAATCACGGATGGGCCGGATGAGCGAAACAATGTTAAGAAGTGGATTACTACAACTTCTACATAGACACCAGACAGACGGTTCCACAATTATTTACTGTGGAGGTATTATCCCCCCTGAGACAGTAAATATGCTTAAAACCCACCCCAACATCGTTAAAGCTCTTATTTCTTTATAACAGTTTTATATGTAGAATAAATTAATAATTGAAATATTATTGATTTATCTAACCACCACCATAATCACAGTAGGTATTATTTTTATAGTACTTATAAACAGAAGAAACAAAACATCTATCTTCTTTTCTTCCGTCCTACTCTCCATAATCGGATGGGTACTTTCTCTATTTTATTTCTATGAGAGTAACAATTATCTCATTGTGTTAAATTTGGGGAGAATAAACTTTGCAGTCATTGTTGCTTTAGGACCACTACTCTATCAATTTATAAAAAACTTCCCCACAGAAAAGAAAGTCTCTAATGTCGACAAATTAATTTTATTAGAAACAGCACTATTTATTTCTCTTGCACAATTTACTACATTTATAGTTGCAGATGAGAAGATACTTGGAGAAGATAGGGTTACTGTTTACGGTCCAGGCTTTTATATTTTTATTCTACATTTTCTTTCCTATGTTTTGATCGGTCTAGTCAACCTATATAGAAAGTATCGGACATCTCAAGAAAAAGAGAAAAAACAAATAAACATCTTAATACTAAAACTATCTGGAGCATTAATATTTGGCTTTACGACAAACTTAGTTATCCCTGTAGTATTTAATCGGACATCATTTATCAGCATCGAATTATATACTGCTATCCAGAATCTTGGACCATTCTCAGGATTGATTTTTGCTATACCTATAGGCTACTCGATTATTAAATACAAATTTCTTGATGCTAGGGTATTACTAGGAAAGGCTTTCTACTATGTGCTCATTTCTATTCCTCCATATTTTGTCTATTTCATACTAGCCTATATCTACGAGAATATATATGGAACATCTTTCGCGAAAGCAGCGTATCTTATGGGAATTCCTGTCGCAGTGATATTTACCTCATTTATAAATTTCTTCAATAAATTCATCTCTGAGTATACAGACTCCCATCTCATCAATCCTGGATACAATCCACTTGTTGTATTGGAACAGCTAAGACAGAGGCTTGCTAGCGCCTTAGATATAGATAGAATTGGCCATGAAGCGTTATTTATAATAGCTAGGACCATTAGGCCTAATTTCACCGGAATTATCCTTAAAACAGACAATCACGAGAATGAGTGGATATCTATTAATTATAAATCCCAATCGTTTACAAATCCGGAGATTTTCAGCAGTTTTATACATTTATTATCGAACCATAAACTAGATTCCCTTGTCTATGAGGAACTCACCTCCGTAGATGGATATGATATTGACTTGCTTCTTAAACAAAGGGTTAGAGAGCAAATGGAAAAGTTGAAGTTATCCGTAGTTATTCCTATAAGACAAGACTTTAAGGTTTCGGGGTTACTCCTACTAGGCCAGAAAGAAGCCAATTCGCCTTACGGGAGGCAGGAAGTCCGATTTCTCATAAGTATAGCAGAATCCACGAGCCTTGCCGTGGGAAGAGCTTTACTCTATCAGGAGATACAATTATTCAACGCGACACTTCAGAAAAAGGTGAATGATGCGACCCAAGCATTATTAAATAAAAACAAAGACCTAGAAGATGCACTGGGGAAACTAGAAGAGATCAGGAGACAAGAGAAAGACATGTTGGATGTAATGGGCCATGAGCTTCGAACACCTATCTCTATCGCGCGAAATGCTGTAGTCACGCTATCCAAGGAAGTACAAAAAGAGGAGACAGATGAAGAAAAATTAAGTAAATATGCAAAGATGGCTATAGAGTCTATTCGGAGGGAGATTTCTTTAATAGAAACGTTCCTTTCAACTACTAAACTGGAGGGGGATCGCATGCAAATCAACCTGGAACCAATCAATTTGAGAGAGATTATGGAGGTTAGTATAGAGGCTCATAAGGATTTGGCAGAGAGGAATAAAACTAAAGTTACAATAAACGCTTTGGAGAAAGATATAGTTGTGAATGCCGATAAAATCAGGATACAGGAAATTGCAGACAATTTTCTAAATAATGCTATTAAATATACCGGCGAAGGGAATGTAGTGATCTCCATGTACGAGAAAGAAGAATTAGGATGGATAGATATAAAAGATGATGGTATCGGAATATCTCCCGAGAATCTTCAAAAGCTTGGGAAGAAGTTCTTCAGAGCGCAAACTTTATATAATAGATCGGGTAATATTGTAAACCCTAGCGGTACAGGCCTTGGCCTCTTCGTGAGCTTCCAATTGATAGATCTAATGCATGGAAGGAGAGTTATCTCAAGCAAAGAAGGGGAAGGCTCTACTTTTTCTTTCGGTTTGCCTCTACAACCTTCCTAATGTCGTTATACGCGTCAAGTGTAGTATTATCTTTTGGATAGTAACTTACGAGAATAAACCTTGTATCAATATTTAGGAATGTCGAGAGAATATCGATACTAAGCGACCTGTCTCCATAATTGATATAGAATTCGTTTGCAATTGGAAGAAAGACGTCATCCATCTTAGACTTCCATATATCATTAAAAACTTTGTCTTTACAAAGTTCCCGTATTTCTCTAGAGACTGACTCTTCACTTCTATACTTATTTACCACCTTTTTATACGTTTCAATTTGCTGTTTTAATATCCGTGGAAATAATTTTTTCGGTATTCTCCTTGTAATGGCAAATTCCTTGGAAAACATTATTTTCATAATTGTCATCCCCCTCTTTTCCTCCAGGTTTTTGAAATTTGATAACCCTAGCAATTCTATAACCATATCGTTCCAGTACCAAACCCTAAATTTACAGTCCATGATGTAGGCAGGAATATCGAAAGAATCCAGTTTGTCTTTATAGAGCTTTATTATTCTTTCAACCTCAGTCTCTGCGGGTAAAGCCTTTTGAGTACTGAATAAGTAATTGTACTCATCGTCTAATAGATTAAGGACTTTTGCGATCTTCCCTATGGTCTCTTTAGTGGGATTGATAACACCGTTTTCGATTCTACTGAGAGTTCCGAAAGATAAGCCGGCCTCCACTTCCAGTTTTGATTGGCTTAGGCCTCTTTCTTCTCTGAGGAGGTAAATTTTTCGTCCCAAAGATGGTTCTTCCATGTGTTATATATGTTACAAGGAGGATTATACTACACTTTTTATTATCTACCTTGCACCACAACG
>CAYVIR010000077.1:5020-5248 GCA_964451645.1 uncultured Candidatus Saccharibacteria bacterium
AAAAGATCTATATGCCATTCCCTTCAATATATACATGGGGAGAGTTTAAAGATTTCTCTCGATCATATAGTCAGCTATACCCTCAAGGAAATCCACACCTCTTCCATCCCAGTCTAGGATTACTTTATTCCTTAAAAGAGACGCTTTCGCTTCTTTTACTAGATCCAATGCTTTTTTCTTAGTCCTCTTCAACGCCCCAGTCTCTATAAAAATTTCTCTAACTTTCTG
>CAYVIR010000078.1:0-5235 GCA_964451645.1 uncultured Candidatus Saccharibacteria bacterium
GCCTGCACCGTACGGGTCTTGAATCGAAGAATTTATCCAGAATTGATACCAATTTGAAAACCGTTCTAATCGATAGCTTGCAAATTTTGTCGCAAGAGCAAAAGTTGCTGTAAAAAGAGTCGCAACAGAAAACGAACCGAGAATATGGAGGATACTATTTCCTGAAATAAAGTAGACCAGAAAACTTGTGAGGCCTAGGATTACAGTGGTGTCCATATCCGGCTCTACAAGGATGAGTATCGAAACGGAAGTAAGTAGGATCAGAAAAGGTAACACTTCTTTAAGAAAGTGGCCTTTAATAATATCAGCTACAGAACCAGTTATCTCTTTATGTTTGGATAGCCAGGACGATAGATAAATAAGAAATACCAATTTCGCCAGCTCGGAAGGTTGTAGGTCAAAGAAACCCAGATTTAACCATCTTTTTATAGGTTCTCCCCAATTTATTATCAACACTAAGATAAGAAGAAAAATGACAAGACCCAAGGCGAAAGGGGCAATTTGGGGAAGACGCCTGTAGTTCACCCGGAAAGCTATATAACCGGCAATCATGCCAATTGAGACCCATATCACCTGCCTCACGAAGTAATATTGAGGGTCGAGTCCTTGTTTCAAAGCAACCAGCACGCTGCCACTATATACCATTACTGTCCCGAATACGCTTAGTATAAGTGCAATCACAAAAAGAGGATAATCAAATTTGGTGGAGAATTGTTCTCGCCTCTGAGAAAAGTTTAGAGACATAAGTGCAATCTTAGACAGTGATTATTATATAATATCTTAGTATAGAATTACTTCCTATGGTAAAAATTGATGAAAATATTAAAATTTCTGAACTGGCTGAGAAGTATCCTGAAGTTGTGGAATTCTTAGTAAGTGAATATGGTTTTCATTGTATTGGCTGTTTTGTCTCAGAATTCGAGACGCTCCGTGAAGGGGCAGAAGTACATGGAATAATTGGGGAAGACTTTGACGAGATGATTCTTCGGATAGAGAATATTATTGACTCCCAAAAAGATATTAATACGATATAGTTCAGGTGTTACTCTCTTCATCTAAAATAAGTTCCTGCTCTTCATCTTCATTCATCAACTTTATCTCTTCTATTTTCAATTCCAAACTTTTTAGTTCCGATTTTATCTCCGTTATGAGTTTCGCGGCTTCTTCGTATTTTTCTACTGCGATCTCTAAGTCTAAACTTTCACTCGAATTATTAAAAAACTTTCCAATCTCTTCCAGCCGGTTTATTTTCTCACGGAGTTTAATTTTTTTTGTTGGCATAGTGACTAAGTAAGTAATTAATTAATTTTAATGGATTTTATCAATATTGGCAGACAACTGCCCATCCTTCATGAGAATATTAATGTTTTCATTAATATTGATTTCTTTACTGCTTGAGATAACTTCTCCTTTCGTCGATTTAATTATCGCATAGCCTCGGTTTACGACGTTTTGGGGGTTATAACTTCGGATAAGATCGTGTAAATGGTCTATGTGAGTGCGGATCTGAAACATATCTTTATAAAAGCCCATTAAACTGTGTTGAGTATTTTTTATTATATTTAGATGTTGTCCAATAAGAACGCTGAGACTTGATGTGAAGTTCATGTTGAAGCTGAGCAGTTTAGATTCATAATATCTAAAGACGTTTAACGTATTATGATATAAATCATTCTTTTCGAACATATACCTAAGGGAACTCAAAGAGCCATCTATATGAATGAACATTTCGTTTAATTGCATATCCAAAGCCTTAAGGAAGTTATAATTGTTAGCTATAAGATAATATGCGGCTTGGGAAGGTGTAGAAGCTCTAATATCTGCCGCGTACTCAGCAATTGACTCATCTCTCTCATGGCCTACAGCTACCATCGTGACATTTCTATTTGCAAAAACCTCTCTGGATACTTTCTCGTCATTAAATGCGCTCAGATCTTCTAGGCTCCCCCCTCCTCTAATTACGATAACGGCGTCATATTGTCTTTTACTGCTTGCTTTTAGGGCTTTAAGGATTTCCTGTACTGCGTACTTTCCTTGAACAGATACTGGATAAAAATCTACCGCAATTGCTGAACTGTTCTCCTTTAGAATTTTATAGAAATCTCCCTGTGCTGCTGAATCTCGTGCGGTTATCAGCGCGATTTTGGAAACTAATTCAGGGAGTGGTCTCTTCTTTTCGCTATTGAAAAGACCTTCCTCATTGAGCTTTTCTTTGAGTAATGCAATGGCTTTGTTAAGTGCCCCTTCTCCAATGGGTAGGATTTTGTAGACGGACACACTAAACTTCCCATAAGGAGAATATACTTGTGGAGTGCCCCAAACAGCAACTTGCATGCCAACTTCAACATATTTGATACCTTCTATTCGAGGGGCATAACCCGTAATTGAAACCAATGCTTTTTCTCGGGTATCTTTCAAAACGACATTGACTCCACCTCTGCTTGAAATATTCAATTCTGTTATCTCTCCTTCAACAACTACTTCCCCAATGGTATTCAGATGGCTATTAATCAGTTCATTAAACTGAGATACTCCTAGCCGTATTTCATTTTCAAAAGAGACATTTGTAAACATTCGCCGGTTTCTTCTAAAAACTGTATTATAAGGTATCCTATGAACCTTTAGAAATTATAATATATAATTCCCTCAATAATTAGTTTTTAATTATAAATGATGAACTTACCCGGTATTATTCAAAGTATAAACGAAGGTTTCAAGTCTTTGAAGGTTGAAGAAAAGTACAAACAAGCAGCCGTGATAAGTATTGAAAGGTGGTTGAAGGATGAGGAATTTACGGAATATGTCCCCCAAATTGAATATCTGGTTGAGAAAGGCAGTTGGGATTTACTTTTAGATGCATTCTATCAAGTTCTACCTTTCGGAACAGCAGGGCGGCGTGGTCAAGTTGGGATTGGTCCCAACAGAATAAATATTTGGAGTATTCAAGCCTCTGCACAAGGCCACTCTCAATATCTCATTAAAAAATTCGGTGATGAGGCCAAGGAAAGAGGAATAATTATTTGTTATGATGTTAGGGCATATCTGAGTGAAGATGAGTATGATAATAATAGACCAAATCCTGTAAAAGGGTTAGATTGCAGAACTCTTGCCTATAAGTCAGCAGAAGTGTATGCAGGCAATGGAATAAAAGTGCATATGTTCCCTGAGATTTCCCCCACCCCTACCTTGTCATTTATGATCAGACGTTTAAAGGCCATCTCTGGGAATATGATCAGTGCCAGCCATAATCCTCCCGAGCACAATGGCCAGAAAGTCTTAAACGAGACAGGGGGGCAACTTCTCCCTCCTTTTGATCAATTATTAGTAGACACAGTGGTGAATGAGGTCAAGGGAATTTGTAAGCTTGACTTTGATAAAGCACAAGAAAAGGGCTTAATAAATTATATTACCCACGAGGATGTTAAGGCCTACGAACTGGAAGTTTTGAAATTGTCTGTAAACAGGTCTTATCGGGGTGCAACAGTATATTTCAGTCCATTTCATGGGACAAGTTGGAAAACTTTTCCAGATGTATTTAAACAACTTGGGTTTAAATTGATTCAGGATGAAAAGTCCAGCATTCCTGATCCCAGATTCTCAACAATAACATTTAATATTCCCAATCCCGAGGTTCTGGAATCTTTCAAAAATATTATTCCAGGGGCGGAGAAAGTGAATGCTGATATAATTCTGGCGGCAGACCCAGATGCAGATAGAATCGGGGCCATGTCTAAAGAGAAAGATGGCTGGAAGTTTTATACTGGCAACGAAATTGGCGTTTTGGTTGCTGCATATATGCTTGAGGAGTATAAATCCAGAGGACTACTAAAGTCTTCAAGCACAATTGTAAAAACAGTAGTAACCACTAATCTTATAGAAAAAATTGCGAAGGATTATGGAATTTTTACTATTTCTGATTTACTTGTTGGGTTTAAGTACATTGGAGAGATAATGGAAAAAATGGAAAAAGAAGGGAGGATTGCAGATTTTCTTCTGGGTATTGAGGAAAGTAATGGTTCAATAAGCGGAAATTATATCAGAGAGAAAGATGCTCTATCGCCTGGGATCCTCTTGGCAGAGCTTGCTTCAAAATTAAAAATTGAAGGGAAAACCATAGGGGTTTATCTCAATGAACTATATGAACAATTTGGGTATTATTTAAACTACCTTACAGAAATTCGGCTTCCTGGGGCCGAAGGAATGTTTTCAATCTCTAAGATTCAGTCTCACTTAAGAGAAATAAAGCCTGAAAATTTTGGAAGATTTATTGTGCAGAAGTATATTGATAAATGGCAAGGAGATTCATTCTTATCAGAGACCGACAAAGATTCCAGAAATCTTCTTATCCTTGAGTTTTCAAAAAGTAAGGAAATTAATAAATTACAGGTAATTATTAGGCCTTCAGGAACTGAACCCAAGCTGAAATTTTACTTTGAGATTGGCTTAAATAGTGATGCCTTTGACAATCTCGAGGCGATGAAGCGATACGCAGATTCCCTTCGAAAAGAAATAGAAAAAGAAGTGATTCAGTATTGTTATAAGATTATAGATATTGATTTCCCAGATAGAGGATTTCTGCTTTTCTGGCAGCTACCGGCTCAGACTAAGCTAAAATATTTTGAAATTGAAGAAGAGGTTGAGGCCTTGAGAAGTATAGATAATTTAGAAGAGAGAAGAAAAAGATTGAACGAAATTTTGAAGTTCCTGGGAAGTAATCCAATAGAGAAAGTAGATAGAGCATTTACGGAAAAAAACGGTATTGGCATGGAAGCATATTTAAATCTAATTGACTAGCCTGCATGGATAAATTTCTTGAAGCATACGAGAAGCTCAACTCGGAGCAAAGAATGGCTGTAGACACTATAGAAGGGCCTGTGATGGTAATAGCTGGACCAGGGACAGGTAAAACTCAGACTCTATCTCTTAGAATTGCTAATATTTTAAGAAAAACACAACTGGATCCTCAAAATATCCTATGTTTAACTTTCACAGAGAATGGGAGTGTTGCGGTGCTAAATAGACTAATAGAGTTTATTGGTCCGTCTGCTTATAAGGTGAAAATATTCACTTTTCACTCTTTCTGTAAATCGATAATTTTAAATAATTTCGAAAGGTTCCCTCAGGTAACGGAAGGGGCTGAGAATATTGATGATACGGATAAATTTGTCATTATCCAAACCATTGTAAAAAGCCTTCCCTTATCGGATCCTTTGAAAAACGTTTCAGTCGAAGATT
>CAYVIR010000079.1:0-5228 GCA_964451645.1 uncultured Candidatus Saccharibacteria bacterium
GGATGATATAGAGTACACGATAGAAGGTGGAGACACAGTCTATACTGACTGGGGACCAGTAACAGGATTTAATACCCATGTATACGGAACAAGAGTAGAACAACACCTGGTGAAGGGAGGAAAGATCTTCTATAGAGAGTTCAATGGTACGGTCTGGGATGAATATTGGCAGGATAAGACTTCTAATATACCCTCGACTCTTCCTGGAGGTACAATCATAGACTTCAATTCTTACAGAAAGCCGAATGGTAAAATAGAACAACACTTAATAAAGACGTCTGGGCCTAATAACATAGTGTACTCACGAAACAATGAGAGTGGTTGGAATGAGGCCAGCTGGGTTGCAGTTACCTCAAACTTGACAGGAAACGGAACTGGACCAATTACCGGGTTTACTGCATATCAAGATCAAGATGGCTATATGATCTACACCATGGTAAGAAATGGAGAATTCTGGGAAGGAAGTAATATAAATGGAGGTGATCCAAATTGGAAGAATTTCACGTCAGAGATAAATGGATGTGCAGGGACAAGTCCAGGAAAGTGTGGAAGTGCTACATTATTATCAGTAGAGAGGAGTAAAAACTTAGCAGGGAAGGACGAACTATATTTGATCCGGGGAGGAGGGAAAGTGTATCACCGAGAATCAACCCCAACAGATGAGAGGTGCAGGTTAAAAAAGAGTCCTTACTCTCTTAGTTGTAGTAATTAGCTATCATAATTATATTTTAGCCATGAACTACCGTGCTTTGGAATTATTATTGTATTATGTAAGTCATGGCTTTTCGCATCTAATAGATTTATAGCTTCGATTTTGTCTTTGTAAAATGGAGGAAGAATAACTTCATTTGAACTTACATTGGTTATGCATAACAAGTGGGTATTATGGGCCGACCTTTTGATAATAAATAGTTGATGACTTATAGGTAGAATTTCTTGATCAATTTTTGGATTGAAATAATGGAAAAAGCTATGGACTTTGCCCAGAATGCCAGAGAACGCTTTGTGACAACTATGGACCCTAGAGTTAAAAAAGAAATTATTTTTAATCTTGGCTCGAACTTTATTTTATACAATCGAATTATTACTCTGGATATAGATTCTCCGTTGAAGTTGATTGAGAAAATAGCACCTGAAATCAAGAAGGTAAAAAACGAGCTCGAGCTAATGAAAACACCTGTAAAACAAGGGGAATTAGGGGTTGTTTATAGTGGGAATCCCATAATGGGTCGCTGGCTCGATGATGTTAGAACTTGGATTTCAACCTCCAAAGTGACAATACTCCAGAAACAGTGATTACAATTAGTCCCAACACCATCACAATCTGCCCTACGTTATCATCTGTAGTCATTGAGAATAAAATGTATACACTCAATGCTAAAAGTTCAGCCACAAACCCTTTCACCGAAGATACCGTTGCCCTTACATTACTATCTGCTGCGTCCTGCAAGTTCTGTTCACTAACAACTATTATATATGCTGATACAGCTGCTAATAGAAGCCACATTATCAACCCCAAGGTGTTAGCTAAGAAACCAATCAATAAAATTATCATTCCAAAAGCCAACAATAAAAGGCTAGCACTAACCCCCCTCACAGGTTTTACTTTGTGGGAGAGGAGTGAACTCAACGCCTGGACCAAACTGTAAATCGCTAGATATCCCCCTAACAATTTAACTGGAAGTCCTACATTAACCGCATACAATGAAAGATACTCATCTACAGCCATAAAACCTACTATAATCGCCAAAAAAGCTACTGCCCAGAACAGTTCTTTCTTTCTTGCAACTAGCACCAAACCCTGTTTGAGTAGTTGTAAATACCTGACTTCGCCAGTAGATTTAATCTTTGCAGCCCGAGGTAAATTCAACGCGGCAAGTGAAGAGATCACTAAAGCAATGAGACTCGCTCCAAGGATCACTAAGAAGTTGCCTTCTGGTAAAAACGACGCACAAATTGCTGAGAAGAAAATTGCTAGAAAGGATAGACTTTTTATTCTGCCAAAAAACTTTGCACACTGACTCTCGCTGCCATGGGATTTCAAGGAATCATAAAGATACGCCTCAAATGTCCCCGATGTAAAAGCGCTTTTTATGCCCCATAGAACAAACCCGACTAAATAACCCCAGAATGTCGGGAAGAATAACCAGACAGAGTATCCAACTATTCTTAGTAACTGGCTAAGAACCAGTATTGTTTTCCTATCAAATTTATCCGCTAGCACTCCTGAGGGGATTTCCAAAACAAATGCAGTGAATGACCACGCAAAGAAAAGTACAGATATTTCAGCAACTGTTAACCCACTGTTTGCAAACATAACTGCGTATAATGGGTAAACCACGATAAAGTCATCGAAGAATTTATAAACGCTGAGAATATTGATTACTCTGGACATAATGATATTTTACTTGGTAGTAGTCCAGAAAGAAAGCCTGGGGTCACTTGTTGGACTCGTTGCTACACCTTGAGACCGATTTATAGTTTAACACGAGCTACATTAAAGCATTAATGGATATTAATTGAAAATGCTTTCTTCCACTACTCGAAGGGATTCCTTCGCAATATTTTCGAATTGCTCGTACTTCCCTGTAAATCTCAATTAAACTTCATTTCCCCAACTTAGACCCAGGCAGTCTTTCTAATCTGGTTCGAGTTATTAAAAATTGTTCATATTATGGCAAACGATCTCAAAATATTCGCCATACAATAAAACAAAAAATTTTGTTATTTGATCAGACTATTCCCGTATGACCTTGTATAATCTGGATATATAATGGTTCCCTATCGACGATGATGAATATGTCAGAAGAACAACGACATCAAGTATCCGTGACTTTGGTGAGACATCTTCTAGATGAAGATAATTTACTATATGAAAGAAGAGATTCTGGTCTTCTTGATGGTCAGGAACAACGTGCCTATGGTATGGGAGTAGAATTGGCTCAAGTAGCCAGAGAAGAAGGGTATCAAAATCTTTATCTTATCTCCTCACCTAAGCGACGAGCAGTTCAAACAATGGCCATGATGAAGACAGGTATTTCATCGATAATGCCTGACCTTAAGGTTAGAACTGCCCAATATTATAAGCTTGGAGAAATCGACCAAGGCGTGATGCACTTACCTGATAGTTATGTACCTGGAATGCATGTTGATGAACTTGACACTGCTTGGAAAATATTTTGGGAAGAGACTTTTTCTAGCGCTGGAGAGGAGCAGGACA
Organism: uncultured Candidatus Saccharibacteria bacterium; assembly: GCA_964451645.1. Lineage (GTDB taxonomy): Bacteria > Patescibacteriota > Dojkabacteria > B142 > OLB20 > JAJTYI01. The sequence continues at coordinate 3,221 of CAYVIR010000079.1, forward strand.
ATCAACTATATAGGTTTGGTGACCCAGTGTCAGAATCAAGTGGCAGTTATAAATTTCCAAAATTAGCTCATTTTTTTCCCAAACCTGGGGAAAGTTATTGTGAACTTTCGTTAAGATTGTATGAAGCAGCTTTAGAATTTGGTCAATTGTATAATAGGGAAAGAGTCAGACAACATAAGACAATGATAGCAGCTATTACACATGGTAGTCCAGCTGTTATATTTCAAATGTTAGATCAGATTGGTAGGAAGATCAATGAAGAAGATTTTACTTTCCCGACGGGTAAGTTAATGCGACTTACATGGGACTTCTATAATTCTAATCCGGACAGTAAGTCTAATTTAGATCTAGAGTTTGGTGACGTACGACATTTTGTGGTTGGTTCCATAAGTCAAAAGTCATTACAGATGTTAGAAAGGGAGATTCATTATCTTAAGTCCTTATTAGGAAAACAATAATGGAGCAGAAAATATTCAAAATAAAAAGAAACGAATTGCAATCTCTTGCTACTAAACTAACTACAATATATGGCTTGCCAAGAATTAATGTAAATCTTAGTGCCTACGTAAAGTGTAATGACAGATTATTTGAATTGTCTTTAGAAAATGAGAAATGTTCGTTCAGAAGCTATAACAAAAAGAATGAACTAGATTCAAGGTTTTTAAAAGTGTTCAAATCTACTCCGAGTATTGATGTAGGCAAGAAGAATATTAAATTCTTAATCCGTGTTTTTGATGAATTGGGCCTCAATAAAGCCTTAATAAACAAAGTAATAGACTTGGATTACGGTTCAGAAGACAACAAAATTAAAATCAGGATAAACTCTATTGTAGGAGATATATTCATGACAAATATCGAAGATCAAGAAATTGAAGAATGCAAAATAGAACCATTACTGAAAAAAATCTCGTTAGAAAAAATTGAAAAATATATAGAAAAGAAAAAAATGCATAAGGATTTATTAATTAATCGCTCAGGTATTCTTAATTCAGAGATTAGTGAACATGCAAGTAAATTCGCGATCGATATGTACTCAGGATTAAGCAGTATTGCTGAAGTACTTTCTTCAAAATCTAATGACTATAGCCTTTATGAAGAGTATTACAAGATATTAGTAGGAACTAACCTTGATTCAGAAGAAAATAAACTCGATGACTCAACGCTATTTAAACCATTATCGATTATTATTCCTGCATACAATTCTGAAAAAACTATACTTAAGTTACTTAAATCTATCCAATCACAAAAATTAACCAAAGAACAAAAGTCAGAGTTAGATATTATTGTGATTGATGATGGTTCAGATATAAGATTGATTGACGAACTGTCACCACATCTTCATGAGTTTGACTTTAAGCCTAAAATAATTAGAAACGAGTCTAATCTTGGTTTATCCACAGCAAGAAATATTGGTGTACAACTTAGTAGAAATGACCATTTATTATTTCTAGATGCAGATATTCTAATCCCGAGTAATTATTTATTTGAACACTCAATAAGGCTCCAGACAATACCAAATGGGCTATTTATGTCTCTGAAAGAGAATATTGAAGATACGAAGTTTTCAATCCAAGAGGTTCAAAATGGGTTGCCGGTTCCTTCGAGATACGATGATAAAAGAGTCTGTAGAGAACTTGTCGAGGATGGGGGATATCTTCCGTTAGATACTGATAAACTAATGATAAACAGAAAAGCCGGATACAAATATTATGAAATTTTAGAAGAGACCAATAAATTCAGAAATTTTGGTTTCGGAAGAGTGGTAAATGGTAATACACTCCCTGCGATGGTTGTCGGCCATAACATGAGTATTACGAAAGCAATGGTTTTAAATATTGGTGGATTCAGTGATATTTTTATGGGCTGGGGACTAGAAGACACATACTTTGGTGCTAGGGCTATTTATAGAGGTTGTTTTGTAATACCCGTATTCAGTACTGGTGTTTATCATATAAATCATCCCCCAAGATCTGGATCAGAAGAAAAAAGGAGAACTGAATACGTGCAA
>CAYVIR010000080.1:0-5225 GCA_964451645.1 uncultured Candidatus Saccharibacteria bacterium
CAAGAGCGTAGTAAAAAAGCTTAGGCTGAGCAAAGCTGGAGGCAATTGCTGGAGCAGTGAGAGCGAGTAGATTAATTGTTGTAACTCCTGTGGATGCCACTGAAGAGCCGATGAATTGAAGAGATAGTAGATAGCTAAGATCGTCGCTAAGTGGCTTGATTCTTCCAGTGATTTCAATGGCAGCATTGAGGAAGTCTCCAATGACCGGAACCTCTTCTGCGGTTTTAGCAACTACAAGGGATAGGGATTTGACAACAGACAAGTTGGCAATAGATTCCTCCGGAGGAACGTATGTAGAATCTGACAAACTCTTAACAGGATTCTCCGTGGTAGGGACAGGAGTTACTGTTTCAGATGGTACTGAAGTGGCATCACTAGAAGGAATAGGCGTCAAATCGCTTGTAGAGAAACCTTCTGAAGGGGTCACTGTAGGAGTATCAGAGGCAGTTGGAACAGGAGTCCTGGTACCGGCGAGAGTAGAGATTGGAGTAGGAGACGAAACAACTGCAGGAACAGATGTGTTAGTAGGTGGGGGTACAGGTGTGTTGGTAACAGTTGGGATAGGAGTTGATGTCATCATTGGTGTAGGCGTTGACGTGTTTGTAGGTAATAATGTCTCTCCATATACTCCATCACTAAGTTCGGAAGTTTCAATGGGATCAGAACAGCTACTGTTATTACACTTTGTCGCTGTCGTAGTTATCTTGTCGTAAGGCCCTATTATGGGGAACCCCGATATAGTGAGTGGGTTAGTCGAAAAGTCATAATTGCCAGAACTATCGGTTTGTATTATTGTGTCTCCGATATAATCATTTGCATATGGTTGGTTGAGCGGTGGCTGTTCATAAGCAAAAGCCTCTATTCTATAATAAGTATTGGCCTGACTATTAAACGTTCCATAAATTAGAGTGTTGCCTGAGTATATTTCAGCCGATTCTAATACAGGGTAATTTTGCTTATGATTCGCCCCTATGTCGGTATCATTCAAATCATTGAGATTTCTGAATGATCCAAGTCTAATCAGAGGATAACCACCCAGATTTTTTGAAAGATTTGCACCTGAAGGATTTAGTATGTCATCAATCGTTATCCCTCCTGAGGAGACGATGAGATTCTCAATAATATCAACACCACTTCCGGATATATATTGAATCCCCCATCCCGAGTTGTTCCCGAATGTATTGTTGTTTACCAATATCCCTTCGCCATACAGAAGAAGTCCGGCTGTGGAATTATTGGAAATCGTATTATAGGAAATTGTTCCGCCTAGGTTAGAACGAGGGTTCTCAGGACTAGCAGGAGGGGGTGCGTCGTTAAATTTCACCCCATAGGTAGAATTTTTGATGACATTTCCCTGCCCATCAGATCCTATGTTCACAACTCCTTTCCCTTGGAGATTTATTCCGATATTTGAATTTCCTAGGTTCCCTGTCCCGTCCGAGGTGGTTCCAATTTTGTTCCCTAGGATTGATAATGAGTCGGTAGGAACCTCTTCATAGTCAAAGGAAGTAGAAATACCATCATCATTGCTGGAGATCACATTCCCTGTAATAGATGCATCCGGCATGTATTCATTCATCTTGATCCCATACACACCATTGCCTATATTGCTACTCCCAGCGGAATTGGTCCCGATATAATTATTTCTAATAATCAAGTCTTTAACTGATTGGCCTGGAGTATTGTAATCTGCATTCACTATCAACCCTGAAGTAGTGTTTCCAGAAATAATGTTTCTTGCTGCGGTACTATTCCCGCCGATTATTACCCCATCTGCGTAAGTTACTTCAATTCCTGTCTCGTTGGGAAGAGCTAGGGATCCTGTTCTGTTAATCCCAATAAAGTTTCCCTGGATGTCTATACTTCCTGCGTCGTTACCTGGACCGGATCCTGTGATGCGTACTCCCGCTCCACTGTTCCCTGATATTAAGTTACAATCTCCACTGCATTGTGTGTTAGGAGTAAGGTTCGCATCCCCTCCTATCTTATTGCCAGACTCGGATAAACCTACAGATATTCCCTGGACATTTGGTTTGGCGACAGTTCCGGTTTTGTCCGTTCCTATATAATTCCCTCTAATGTCGGCAATTGCTGTACTATTAACCACTATTCCTCTTGAAATATTCCCCGAAATTATGTTTCTTCCTGCAGCAGTCCCATCTCCAATTTGAGCGTATCCTGTCGAGCTCACTCCGATTCCTTCAAGATTCCCTTTTTCTGTTGACCCGTCTGCTTCTAGTCCCAGAATATTACAAAGTATAATTCCTTCTCCACCATCTTGAATATTTATAGCAGCCCCCGGAAGGTCCGTATATCCAACAATACTAAACCCTTTGATAGTTACATCTGTGCTATTAATTCTGAGTCCGTTTCCGCTCGCGTTAATATTCTCCCCATCAATCTGAACGGTCAGTGTGCTTGTAGAGCAATCAGTCCCGGGCTGAGTAGTTGCGTCGATAGTAGCGGGGTGACCTATAGTAGGATAGTGTGTAGCTGGTGTTAGTATTTTTACTCCTCCTCCAGGGATATTGAAATTAATAGTGACGTTATCAACAGTGACATTATTTTCTTCCAGAGCGGCTCTCAGTGTACAAGGCCCATCTCCTGCAGAATTATCGGTATCACAAAATCCATCGCCAACCAAAAAATCTGTGTTATCAGCGGTTGAATTGACAACGAAGGTGGTCAAAGCATAGGCAGATTCTTTCACATCTTGAAATAAGGAAATCTGACTAGTAATAAACAGCCCGATATTAATAAAGATGATAGTAAGAGAAACAAAAGTAACAACGAGTGTAGGGTAGTATTTGGTTCTGAAAGCTTTCTTGTCAAAATCCTGTTGAGAGATATTCTCGTCCTCAGCTTTGCCGTAAAGAAGAATAATCAGTGTCAGAATTATACTGGTAGAGAGTTCAAGCCATGCCCATTTAAATCTCAAAAAGAACCTTTTAAACAAGGGTTGGTCTTCGATAGATTTGTTAAGTAGATCATCCTGATTGCTATTTCTTAAGACAAATCTCGACAAGCGGTTGAACAAGGCATTGGAATTTGAGGGGTCGGAAATAGATAAGAAGTTAAAGACGAGATCAGAAAAATATTTAAAGGAATCTTTTTCATTTTTATTGACTACGTAGAAGTTCTTGGGAAGATTGAGATTTCCCTGTTTTCCTTCATGAAGAACAATGACCTTTGTTTCTTCAGAGTGAAATTTCGGATTGTGTATAAGAAAATCTAGGACTTCTCTCCCTGAGTATTTAGGAAGAGTGGTATCAATAATTACGAGATTAGGTGAGGTGATAAACACAAAACCGAGTCCTTCTACTCCATTGTCTGAAGTAAAAACTCGGATATCGAGAGTGTATTTATGTGAAATATTGGCAAAAAAGATCTTGACGATCTGGCGTATAGCAAAATTGTCGTCGATGAGGACGATATTGTGATTCATAGATAGTTAACTTCCGAAAATAGTTTAGCTTGATTTAGAGAAGTTCTCAAGATGTTGAGAGAAGAGTTTAATAACAATAGGAAGAAAGAATATGATAAAATATATAGTTCCCTATTTATTAATAAGAGCCTTGTTAATAAGAAGGGGATGATCGGCTTCGACAAATCGGAACCGGAAATTTCCGCAAGTCGTCCCGCCCCTTCTTCTCCTCTCGAGTAAAGCTGAGGGACAAAGAAGGGGCGGGGGAGGTGCAGCGTTATAGCCCTCAACAACCTGAGAAATCAGGTATTGACTTAAGCGTCAAAAACAAATTTAATGCATTCAAGGAAAGAGTAGTTGCATTCTTTGGTGTTGAACCATTGAATCTAAACTTAAACTTTGCTTGATTCGCAGTTGCTCTTGCTTGGTGTAAACCGAGTAAGTATATAAAGCAACCTTCTCATACATTCTACTCACGGCGAGAGGTATGGGGAGCAACATAGTCGTGATGCTAGATTCAGGTTTGATTTATGCCTGAATCTCAAGACTAAATAGATCAAAGCGGTCCGGCTTTTGTTAATTTTGATCAGACCGTTTCAAAACAAATTAACTAAACTTGTAGTGGTGATTTTTGGTCAGGTTTGGACGCGGGTTCGATTCCCGCCATCTCCATAAATTTTGCTTCGCAAAATTTGAGTAAGGAGTAATTAGTGAAGAGTAATTAGGAGAAAAAAGCGAGTCAAAATTTATCCCTCAGAACTCATGTGCAAACTCAATTCCTAAGTTTCTACGCAAAATTTAAGACTTGAGTAGTTAGAGAAGAGTAATTAGGCATTTTAAAATGAATACAAAATTTATCCCTAAATACTCACACTCGAACTCACACTAATCTCATATTCCTTCATAAAAATTCCATAATATTTTTCTACAATTTAGATATTGTAGAGAGTAGTTTAATGTTTGATTTCGAGAAACTAATAGTCTATTCAAAAGCTAAAGATCAATATGAAAGTTCGATTAAGATTTTAAAGGAGAATCCTGCTATAGAAAAGAATCTACAACATCAATTGAAGAGAGCGAGCTCAAGTGTAATCCTAAATATTGCTGAAGGAAGTGGTAGATTCTCGAAAGCAGATAAAAGGTATTTCTATATAATGGCTAGAGGTTCAGTATATGAATGTGTAGCCATACTTGATTTATTGAGAGAAGAAAAATTAGTAAACTCTTACCAATTTGAACGAAATTATAGTTCCTTAGAAGAACTATCAAAGATGCTATTAGCACTAATTAACTTTCAAACAAAATAATCGAACACAGACCACTGGTAGGACCTTGGACTTGATCCAGGATCTATTTCCGGAGGTGATGGAAGTAAAATTTATCCCTCCTTGCTTATGCTTGCACTAAAACAGTTCCTTCAGAAGTGTTACATAATTTTTTCCTACAATAAAGCATCTTGAGAATTCGGAATATTTGACTTTGAGTTACTTAAAGTGTTAATATATCACCAAATTTAGCCCTTAATTTGTCCTTATGAAAACTGTCACTGTAAAGGATATAAAAAATAATGGTTCTAAAGCAATTCCTAATGACGAAGTGAGTTATCTAGTTGTAAACTCGGAATTAAAGTCTGCGCTTGTGCCAATAGATCAATACGAAAGCTATGTAGAATCTATGGAGGAGTTAGAAGATATAAAAGCCACCCTCCAACGTATGCAGGAAGAGAATATCTCCGCTGATAAACTATTTGCTGAACTCTTATCTACTAACAAGTAAACTCTCGTGTATAAAGTTTATTTCA
>CAYVIR010000081.1:0-3472 GCA_964451645.1 uncultured Candidatus Saccharibacteria bacterium
AGTTGGGTTTATTAGAACGGTCCACAACTTATCTTCGGGGAGCTGTTCTTCCGTCTGTGCTTCTAAGTCGACTCTTCGGCATACACAAATGCTCTTGTCGTATCCAATTTGTGGGGCGGCCAATCCGGCAGAAATGTCAGCATTCTTTTTACAAGTATCCAGAAGGTCCTCAATTATCTGTTTGACTTTTGGGTCACCCACCGCTTTTACCCGTTGGGTTTTCTTTGTTAGTATCGGGTCCCCGATTTGTAGGATTTCTTTTACCATGAGCAATTTTAGCATATTGTGAAAACAGAAAAAACATAGCGAACATATGCTGTACATGTCTATCCTGAATATGAGCACTGTGTAATTGCATGACGAGCTTGTATTTATTGGTTATAGACCTTGCTTTGTGATTTGGCCTACACAGAGAGGAATTGCACAAGAAGCTCAAGTAAGGCCGAAATCACCCCTCTCCAAAATGTAGGACGGGTATAGCGCCAAGAGAGAAGATGATAATCGTTGACAGGTATATGTTTACTTGACAAATGTTCGGGAATTTTGCACACTCTAAGCATATCCCAATTTCAATATTGGGAAAACCTTGAGAAAGGAGGTATACGAAAATGAACAAAGCAGATTTAGTATCAAAAGTTGCCGGTAAAACCGGATTAACTAAGAAAGCTGCTCAAGACGCTATGGAGGCGTTAATGGAAGCTGTAATGACATCAGTATCAAAAGGTGATTCAGTAACCTTGACTGGTTTCGGTACATTTAAAGCTTCTAAAAGAGCTGCAAGAAACGGACGAAATCCACAAAGTGGACAAGTTATCAAAATTCCTGCAAGAACAGTTCCAGTATTCAGACCAGGAAAGGAGTTCAAAGATATGGTCAAATAATTGAGGTTCAATTTTTTGAATTAAGCAAAATCCCGTCTTTATAGGCGGGATTTCGTTTTGTCTTGTCTAGAGCTCTTTATAAGGTATAATTAACTATGCAAATTCTTAAACTTACTGAAAAAAATAGAGAAAAAGTACTAGATATTGCAAAAAAAGTACTGGAATCGTCTGGTTTGATAATTTTCCCCACGGAAACTTGTTATGGGGCAGGGGTTTTGGCTACTGATCAGGAAGCAGTTAATAGGCTACTAAAGTATAAAAACCGTCCTTATGGGAAACCAGTCAGTATAGCGGTTTCAGATCGATTCACTGCAAGTAAATATGCTTCTTTAAATACTCAAGCTGTAGCCGTCTATGATCGTTTTCTCCCTGGCCCGGTGACTGTGGTATCCAAGTATTTAGGAGGTTTGTCTGATGGATTGATATCAGAGTACGGGACTATAGGCATTAGAATTCCCGATTATGATTTTATATTAGAGCTACTGACTTTGATAAAAAGACCCATTACTTCTACATCAGCCAACTCCTCGGGGAAGAAAACACCGTATACTTTGGATGATATTTTTTCTAATTTGACCTCCCGACAAAAATCCTTAATAGATCTCGTTATTGATGCCGGAGAACTTCCTCCTAATCCACCTTCAACAGTCATCGACACTACTAAAGAGGATATGAGGGTTATTAGAAGTGGAGCTTTAGACATTCAAAAAAAGATAGAGAAGAGAATAGTTAAATCTGAGAAACAGATGAGGGAATTGGGATGCCAAATCGTGCAAAAATATCTGGATATAATGAAAAGCAAAGGATTGTTGGTGCTTTTCAATGCCGAATTAGGAGCAGGAAAAACTCAACTGGTTAAAGGATTTGCTAAAGCTTTGGGTATTGAGGAAATTATAAAATCTCCAACGTATTCACTTATAGAGGAGTACGAAAGTTCGGTAGGGAACTTAATTCACATTGATGTATGGAGATTAGAAAATATTGCCGAGTTCAGTCAGCTAAATGTTGAAAAGTATGCTTTACCCGGGAATATTATCGCGGTTGAATGGTCCGGTGGAGCTATAGGACTACTGGAAGATATTTCAAAGGATTATGGACTATATATGATTACAATAGAAATTGTTTATACAAGTGAAAATACAAGAGAAGTGAAAATTAAATATTCATGAAAAAATCTACAATTATACTCGCAATCGATACTTCCTGTGATGAGACTTCTGTAGCCATTACGGATGGTTTTAAGATCCTTTCCAATGTAATTTCTTCTCAAGTAGACTTACACAGAGTGTGGGGAGGGGTAGTTCCGGATATAGCAAAACGTGCTCATCAGGAAAGAATTGACTTGGTAATAGAAAGGGCATTTAAACTTTCGACAAGACAGATGGGGAGGAAGCTATTGTGGAGAGATATATCGGCCATAGCCGTTACTTATGGACCGGGCCTGGCCATTGCGCTGGAGGTAGGCATCAATAAGGCGAAAGAACTAGCCATCCAACACGAGAAGCCATTGATTGCTGTTAATCACCTTGAAGGACATATGTTGTCCTCTTTGGCACAAGACAGTAAAGGAAACGAAGTATTGAGGTTGGACTCTATAGCATATCCTGCTTTGGGAGTCATAGTCTCAGGAAAACATACAGATTTAGTTCTGATAAAAGGTATAGGTCAATACGAAATAATTGGGGAAACGCTGGATGATGCTATCGGTGAAGCCTATGACAAAGTTGGGAGAATGATGGATCTCGGCTATCCGGCTGGTCCCGTAGTGACCGAATTCGCTACACACGGGGATAGAAGTAAATTCACATTCCCTATACCCATGAAGAGAAATTTAGAATTGAATTTTAGTTATTCAGGACTAAAGACCGCGGTCTATTATTTAATAAAGAAATTGCCGACAGAATTGAGCAAGAAAGATATTTTTGATATATCTGCAGCCTTTGAGTATGCAGCTTGTACGCACTTAATTAACAAAATAGAATTGGCTATAGGCAGATACAGCCCAAAGATGGTCTTAGTTGGTGGTGGAGTAGCTTCAAGCCCTGCTGTGAGAAGGTATATTAGAATTGTTGCTCGCAAATATGGCCTTAAAGCCTACTTCCCATATGCAGATAAACTCTACATGGACAATGCAGCAATGATAGGGGTTGTAGGGCATTTAAGGTACCTACAGGGCGAATTTGTAAGCAATCCGGATAAGTTAGATAGAGTTCCCAGAGCGAGGATGGGATAAACATTTAAACAATATAAAGAGCCTTAATTCTGTTGAATTTATTCTATGCTGTGTTTTCCGTATATTTGAGTAAAAGGCCGGCATTATTATATAATCACGAATAAAGCCATTTTCATGATGCCTGAACAATTAGATTCTGTAGTGATAGGTTTGGTAGGAGTTCTTTTGCCTATCGCTGGGAATGTCATCTGTAATAGGAGAAATGCTCAAGAACTAGAATTGATTGAAGAAACAACGCGTTTTGATAGAAACCCTGAGAGATTTTACGAGTTGGTAAATGAGAGATTATGCTATCCTCTCCTAAAATATACTGGGATAAATATTGCCGGAGCATTTACGGCTTTTGTTTCATCGGTAG
>CAYVIR010000081.1:3499-5212 GCA_964451645.1 uncultured Candidatus Saccharibacteria bacterium
CAAGTGTTTCTGGGGCTGGTTTTCTCGGAGCTTCTATTGGCTGTGCCTTATCTGCAGTAGCATCGTTCAAAAAAGCTAGTGACTATAGGGCAGGTTTTTATTGATATAAAGCTATAGAATTACTGTACTATTTCGGCTTTTTTCTCTCCTTGAGTAGTGCATATAGCTATAAAACTTGCTCCTTATTCGTACAGCTTAGTATAGTACCAGATAATGCGTGGACAGCAAGGATCGAAGGAAAGACAGTTTGCGGAATAATTATTCAGCTGCGCTCTAAACTTAAAATTATAGTCATCAGCTGTCTATTTCCCGATGAATCCTTTGCCCATGTAAGGAGCCAAAGCATCAGGAATCTTCACGGTACCGTCTTCTTGCTGGAAGTTTTCTAAAATAGCAATTGGAATTCTTGAAGTAACAAGTGCTGTTCCATTTAACATGTGAACAAATTCGTTTCCTTTCCCGGTTTTCACTTTTATATTGAGATTTCTGGCTTGAAAATCGTCGGTATTTGAAGTGGAGGTTATCTCTCCATAATCGTTCCTTCCAGGCATCCAGGCCTCAAGGTCATACTTTCTGGAGGCTATTGCTCCTAGATCGCCGCTACACATTTCAAGTACGCGATAAGGAATTCCCAAAGCCTGTGTTAGTTCTTCTTCGGTTTGCAATATTAATTGGTGCATTTCTTCTGACTTTTCAGGAAGCGAATAGATAAACATCTCAAGCTTTGTAAACTGGTGAACTCTATAAAGACCTTTTGAATATTTTCCATAGGCTCCTGCCTCTTTTCTGAAACAGTGTGAAACGGCCGCATACTTAAGTGGAAGTCTCCCGGCAGTAAATAACTCATCTGCATGCATTCCGGCCATAGTGACTTCCGCGGTGGCAATTAACCCTAAGTCCTCCCCATCGATCTCATAGATTTGGGCTTCGTCTCCCTTTGGAGCATAACCTGTTCCAAGATAAAATCTGGATTTTGCTAAGTCAGGCGTCATGACGATTGTAAAGCCCTTCTTCTCCAAGAAATTGATACCAAATTGTAGTAAGGCTAATTCAAGTTTGACTGCGTCATTTTTCAAAAAATAAAATTGAGATCCGCTGACCTTTGCACCGGCCTCGAAATCAATTAAATCGTGCATAGCTGCTAATTCAAGGTGGTCTTTTACAGGGAAGTCAAAATTGGGAAGATTTCCAACCTTTCTAAGCTCTTTATTAGCTTCTTCGTTTTTCCCGATAGGTACTTCTGGCCGATGAATATTAGGGATCTGGTTAATTAATTCTGTCCACTTAGAGTTTAGCTCGTCTAGCTTTGCCTCAATTCCTTTTCCTTCGTTTTTAAGCCTTTTCCCTTCTTCACGGTTTTCCTCTTTTGCCATTCCTTTAGCAGCCAACTCATTCCTGAGTTTATTTATTTCTTCTAGTCTTGCCTGCATAATACTTCTTTCCTTGTCAATTTCAGCCCATTCATCAACTATTTGTGGATTCATGCCTCGCTCAGAAGTGTTTTGTTTAACTTTATTAATATTATTTCTTATAAATTTGAAATCGAGCATAGTAGTAGATTAAAAAATAAAAAAAGTCCCTACGTGTAAAAAATACACTTAAGGACTCCAATATAGAGCGGTGCCACCTTTCTTTCTACAAAAGTAGACTCTCGGTTGTCGATTATATAGTTGTATGGAATCAGTTGTCTGAACTATCAGTACAGCTGCACTG
>CAYVIR010000082.1:0-5121 GCA_964451645.1 uncultured Candidatus Saccharibacteria bacterium
TTGCTCACTTGATCCGCCTCCACCACAACTACAAGCTCAGGACGACAAAGAATGTCCGGAATAAGTGTTTTATCAATACGGACATTCACAGGCAAAGTAGGTATAGCTAATTCGTCTATATTTTTTTTGATCAGAATTAAATCTTCATCCTTAAACCCCGTTCCTACCTTAGCCAAACTCTGGTATGTGTCATTTAAAGGGTCATATAATCCGACGAGTATCCCACCTATCCCATATTTCGTTCGAACTCCTTCCCCTCTATAGTAGCCTAATACTACTGCATCAATAGAATCGGCCATTGTATCTTGTGCTTTAACCTTCTGTTTTATCCACTCATAATTCCTTGTACCAGGCTCATAAATCCCTAAAGGGCTCTTTGCGATTAAACCTTCCAGTCCAGCACTTTTGTATTCCCCAAACTTCATCTTCAATTCTTCTAGGGAGGAAATATTAGCCGACTCAGTCTCCAAGATTATCTCACTCCTAGGGGGAGAAACCTCTTCGCTCATCATTTTCAACCTATCTCGAAGTGGTATATCGAGAAGGCTTTCATCATTTAGGTAGAGAATATCAAAACAAAATACCTTGACAGGGATCTCCAAAACTTTATTTGTAACTCCATATTTCCTTTTCCTCTGAATTGTGTCTTGAAAAGGCATGAACCTCCCAGTCAAAGGATCGATCCCTATCGCTTCCGAATCTAAAATAATATTCTTTACCTTTAAAGACTGCACTGCCTCAACCACATCGGGAAACATAGACGTAATATTTGACATATTCCTACTAAAAAGTCTGACTTTTTCCCCAGTTTCCTCTAAAGCCGTGCCAAACTCATCGTCAAAGCCATTTTCTGAGAAGTGGATCTGCATTCTCAACCCATCGTACTTGGGCTGCACAATCATCCCTTTTCCCAACCTCTCGAAAATCTTTTCCGAGGATTTCTCTCTTTCAACTAGTTTTGAACTTACAGGTGTTCCGACCTGCAACCGAAATGACAACAAGGCTTCGGGGCCATTATAAAGGAGGCTTTCTGCTATGCTAGGTAGATCGGCTCGTGCACCGTAAGCTTTTTCAAGCTGAGGTTTAAGACTCTTATCACCATTCACTGCCCAAGAAAGCCCTTCGAAAATAGTCTTGTCGCTTACTCCCAGCCTTAATTTCCCGAGTATAATACGGGCATAGAACTTCGCTTCCACCGGATTCATCTTGCTTATGATCTCCTGAGATAGTTTCGATTTTTTGAATTGGGAGTCTTTCCCACTGACATTCGCTATAGATAAAAGATAATCATATACTTCTTCGACTCTCAGCTCACCCCCTTTGGAATACGCATGTCGCTCTAGAAGTAATCCAATATCGCCTAGTATGGAATACTCCTCAAGAATTTTGTGCAAATCCACTTCCGTATCGGCAAGCGACCGGATGAGAAGCTTCGTAGAGAAATTAAATTCTAAGTCTATATAAGGTGGGGAAACTCTTCCCTGGAGGAGATATATAGCTGCAGGAAGTTCACTCTTCTCAAGCTCCTTAAACAAATTCGACAGAACTATAGTAATCTCATTCCTTGAACTTATTCCCTCTATCTGTTGGAGGTAATTACAAAAGTCATTAAAAAGCATGCAATTAATTTAATATATATCTGGCTCCGCGGGTTTTTCCTCTTTTTACAATAATTTTTTTATCCTGAAGATCCTTTAAATCTCGTAGTATTGTATCATCACTTATTTTAGGAAATAAGAAGGTAAAATCCGGGTTCTGGAGTTGCTTATTCGTTTCCAGAAAGTCAATTATCTTCACCTGTCTGTCATTTAAGGCCACCTGTCCAACCTTTTGCTTTAATTTTCTATCCATACTTAATGAAAGCACTTTATCTTTTATTCTCCCCAGCTCTTCCGCTACTCCGAAAGTAAAGTATTCCAACCAGTGTGTCAAATCTCCACTATGTGCACTGTCAATAGCATCGTAATACATCGATAAATCTTGATCGTAATATTCTTCTAGACTAAAAAACTTTTTAAAGTCAAAGCCATCTCTATACAGTGACCATGTAGCGACGATTCTTGCCGTACGTCCATTTAAATCTACGAAAGGATGAATACGTACCAATTCAAAGTGCAGTATCCCAGCCTTAATCAATGGATGACAGTTTAATTCATTTCCATCCCATTCCATAAGATCCTGTACTTCCGTATTTATATCTACTGCCCCCACAGCGTCAAATACTACCTCCCCACTTTTAGAGTTAATCACAAATGCATTTTCTTCTCTGAAAAAGCCGAGGAAATTTTTAGAGATTATCTTATCCCCAAGAATGCTGTGGATCCGAAACAAGAAATCGAGTGTGAGTGATTTGCCCTTATAGTCCGAAATAAATTTAATAACCTTCCTATAGTTAATTATCTCCATGATATCTCTTGTCCGATAACTTTCGATATTTTCCCCGGAGATTATCTTCTCTGTTTCTGTTATATTCAATGCGTTTCCCTCTATTGCTGTTGAATGATGAACCGATCGGATTATAGCTTGGCTTTGGAAACTTCTCTCCCACGATGGAACCAATGGGGCATTCTCTATTATCTCTTTGGCGGCCTGAGCCTTAGCTACCGCCAACATCATTTTATTCGTAATAGTGTACTCTGGTTGGTAACTCATTTCCCATTTGAATGATAGACTGATGCTTTCGTGCTCCCGGATTTAATTATCATCCCATATCTCTGAAGTTTATCTAAGTCCCTACGAAGTGTTCTGACATTCACAGACTGAATCCTCCTCTCAATCTCTTTCATAGAAAGGGATTGATGCTGATTAATAAGGGACATTAGGATGTTCTGTCTAATGTTTATTTTGAGGTCCTTAGCCCTAGATGGTTTCTTCATTTTCTTTTCTTCAGTCGCAGCTGTTTCATCCAGGCTATTCTTGATAAGGAGAATCCCTAAAAAGGAGAATAATAAAGTGAAAAGGAATAATATTTTTTTCATTTTAGTTTATAAATAATTGTTTGCTATCAGCTAAATTAGAACCTACTTCTATAGAAACTTTCATGTTCACCCTCAACTTAAACACATGTAACATCATCTCTGATATTTCTTTGGCAAAGACTTTTAAAAGCTCTTCATCTTTATCAGAGACCTCAAAAACCAATTCATCATGAATTTGTAAAACCAATTCGGCATAATTTTTATATTTATTATCGATAATTTCCTGCGCTTTTACCATAGCAACTTTAATCATATCCGCAGCACTCCCTTGTAAAGGGAAATTCATAATTTCTCTTTCTACTGCTTTTCTCGCTTGAAACGGTAGACTATTTAATTTGTCAGTGTACTTTTTCCTCCCTAGGATTGTAGTAATAAAACCCTTTTCCTGCGCTTGCAATAGAAGCCAGTCATAATATTCTCGAACTTTTGGGTAGGTTCCGAAAAAGCCGTCTATATATTTTTGTCCGGTATCCGCATCGATTTGCAATCTTTCCGATAGTCCAAACGCCGAGATCCCATAGATTATTCCAAAATTGACCGTTTTCCCAATCCTTCTTTGTGATTTTGTAACTTCGTTTAATTCTATATTTAGAAGCCTAGAAGCCGTAAGTGTATGAATATCAACATCTTCAATAAAAGCTTTAACTAGGTTCTCCTCCTGTGAGAGATGTGCTAAAAGCCTGAGCTCCTGCTGCGAATAATCAAAGAACACAAATCTTCTTTTCTCTCCTGCTATAAAAGCCCTTCTAACTTCTTGACCCAGCTCTGTAGATATAGGAATGTTTTGAAGATTAGGATCTGTTGATGAAAGTCTGCCGGTGGCGGCTACATCTTGTCTAAATTTAGAATGTATTCTGTGGGTGTCCTTATTCACTTGATTTACCAAGGTGGAAGTATAAGTAGACTTTAATTTTGCAAGCTCTCTATATTCAAGGATTCTCTTCACAACAGGATACTCATTTACAAGCTTAGAAAGGACCTTTTCATTGGTTGAGTACCCTCCATTCTTATTTCTCTTTTTACCTGGTAAATTTAATTTTCCGAATAATATCTCTCCAAGCTGTTTTGGAGAAGCTAAATTAAAGTCTTCCCCTACTTCCTGAAAAATTTTCTTCTTTATATCTTCGATGGTTAAAGAGATTTTCTTCTCAAAAGAGTTTAGATAACCAATATCAAGTAAAATGCCACATAATTCCATCCTCGCTAAAACCAGGCTTAAAGGTACTTCCACTCGAGTAAACAACGAATATATACTCCAATCCCCCTCCCCCTCATTTGAAAATAGTTCTTTAAATTTTATATATAACTCTCTTAATAAATATGCATTATCTAAGCTTTCATTGTCATTTGGAACTTCATTTAAAAACGATAAGGCAAGAGAGGGCAAGTCATTTCTAATATCTCCCCCACTCAATAAATACCCGGCAAGTTTTATATCAAACTTAAACTTTAGAGGATTAAGTCCATTTTGAATGTGGAGCTTATGAAAGTATTTGGAATTAAAAGATACAATCTCAATATTTTTACTTTCTAGAGATTCTATCAATGACCTATACTCCTCAGAAAAAATACTAGTTAAAAACACACTATCTTTATTTAAAACATACACATCCGTACAACTTTCTTGATCAGGATATTTCTGCGAGAAAATCACGTAGTCGTTACTATCCATAATTGATGTAATTTCTTGTTCAGTTAGCCGACTTCCCTCTGCCTCTTTAGGTCTGCGGTTATCCACACCGGAGTCACTCGCATGTTGCGGTTTTGACTGACGTGCTATATCCGAGAAACGAAGCAATACATTCTTCAATGAAGGAAGAAGTGTACGAAACTCCTTGGCAACAAAGGATTCTCCCAGCGCAGCATAATCGAACGATCGAAGGCCGAAATTCGTTGCGTCGAGACTTATCGGGGCATGCGTATCAATAGTAGCCAGATCTCTACTCATGAAGGCCATATCGCGAGAGGGAGCAATCTTATTTCTAATGGACTTTGGCAATCCCTCAATATTTTTATATATTTCTTCTAAATTTTTATATTCAGCAAGTAGCTTCTTGGTTGTAACCTCCCCTATTCCCGGAACTCCGGGAATATTATCCGAAGTATCGCCTCTTAAAGCTTTATATTCAATTACTTGAGTTAT
>CAYVIR010000083.1:0-2931 GCA_964451645.1 uncultured Candidatus Saccharibacteria bacterium
CCTGATTTTTTAAGTGGATGCTTTTTATTCTTTCATAAAGCAGTAATTGAAAAGGTAGGCTTATTCGATGAAGAATATGAATCTTACTTTGAAGATGTCGACTTTTCTATGCGTGCAAGAAGAAAGGGTGTTAGACTTGAGATAGTTTGGGATTGGATTTTGAGACATTATCATTCCATGTCTACGAAACACAATTCGGGAGAAAAAGACTATCTGATTGCTAGAAATGGCATTTATTTCGCTAAGAAAGATTTAACCAGCATAAGAAAATATGTCTTTATTTTCTCCGCTATAGTTATCGGTTTCTTTTGGGTACTACCAAGGCCAAAGAATTTACCATTTTATTTCAAAGGTATTATGAAAGGACTCTTATGATTGACACATTTCAAAGATATTTGTTCGCATATAACTTCATAAAGGAACATGCAAAGGATAAAAAGGAATACAAGATACTAGACGTTGGACCCAATGGGCCCGGACTCGCAAGATATATATCAGAATTCCCAAATGTAAAACTTACGTTACTTGAAACAGACGAGTTTAAATTCCTGAAAGAAGATGTAGAAGCGTATCCAAAAGTAGATTTTGTAAATTACGATGGGAAAAGGTCAAAATACAAAGATTCGACATTCGATTTGGTAACATGTATTGATACATTCGAACACGTACCTCCTCAGAATAGAGAAACATTCATAAAGGAATTATCGAGAGTGACAAAAAATGACATAATTATGAGTTTTCCTCTTGATCATGCCGAACCATTTGAAAAGATTTTGAGACTGATGTTCTTAAACAAGATTGTCTTCCTTGATGAACATAAACTTTATGGACAACCAAATGAAGATAAATTTAAACAATTCTTGAAGACAAATAAAGTGAAATTAATTAAAACAGATAATAATCTCAATCTTTATCTCTGGATTCCGGTTAAATTGTATTCGTCATTACTATACTTATTCTTGGAGCATAGAAGTGGATTATCCTTTAAAATATTCAAAGTGTATTCCAAGGGTTTTCACCACCTGCTAACATTCGGAAAGCCCTATTCGAAGACATTTTTACTATCAAAGAAATAATGACCATATCGGCATTTTTAGTCGTCTACAATGAAGAAAAGCATATTGAAAGGTGTTTGAATTCACTTAAAGGAGTTGTTGATGAAATCGTTGTAGTCCATGATGGGGAGTGCATGGATAGCAGTTTGAAGATTGCGAAGAAGTTTGGGGCCAAGGTATTTATACAAGAACACAAAGGTATGCGTGAATTTCATCAAGTATTTGCCTTGAAGCAGTGTGAGTCAGAATGGATATTTCAAATAGATGCCGATGAATTTCTTTCTGTTGAATTAAAAAAAGAACTGAGAAATCTAGTAAATGTAAAAAATGTTGATGCATACTCCTTCGTGTGGCCCCTTTGGGATGGGGTAAGGTATATCACTGATAAGTTCCCGCATAAGAAAGTATTATTTAGAAAAAGCAAAATGTATTACTTCTCCTTCCCTGGCAAAGACCCTGGAACATATGGAGTAACGAAAGAGAGTGAATTAGTACTAAATCATCAGCCAATGTACAACAATTATACATTAGAGGTATTTAACTCAAAGTGGAAGAAATGGATTGAAGTTCACTCTTTATAAAGATACATTTGAGACTTTTAACTGTACCAATGAGGTGATGAACCAATTTAGAGACAAAGTCAGGAAACAAAAGAGATATGCAATACCGATACTTGCTCCCATATGGATGATACAGTCTATTGTAGTTGCTATGTTTCGACATCAATATTGGAAGAGTTTACATACTTGGAACGTCGCATTCCTGCAGGGTCTGTATGGTTACTATTTATGTTTAAATATTTGGAAACATCGAAAATGAAGATCTCAATAGTTATTCCGGTTTATAACGAAGAAAAAGCGATCGACGAATTGTTAAATTCGATTAGTCAAATCGACTATCCTCGTGAGGATTTTGAAGTTGTCGTCGTAAATGACGGCTCAACCGATTGTACAGCTGAAGTGGTTAAGAGATACAAGCATGTCCGATTAGTCAATCATAAGAAAAATATGGGCAGATTTGACGCCAGAAAAACGGCCATGAACGAAGCAAAATATGACAATTTACTTTACATAGATTCCCGTTGTTTGGTCCCAAAAGATATATTAAACAATTTGAAAAGGAAGAAAGATAATGTGATTATCGGCCATAGCCGAGGATTAGAGAAAGAGACAATATTCGAAGTATTTTATTCTGCAATCCGAAGACAATTTTTTCGAAAGTATTATAAAGAAAGCAAAAAGAGAATAATTTTAACTAAAGATAATTTTGATGTTTATCCTAAAGGGACAACAGTATTCTTGATAAAAAAGAATATCTTAAAGGAGATAATTGATAAATATGGACATACATTTAATCGTGAGTCTTCGGAAGATACTAGGCTCTTTTCGTATATACTTGAAAAAAATAATATTATTATTGATCCTGATATTTGGATAATTAATTATGGACGCGATGATACAAGAAAGAGTCTCCACCATGTAATTGAGAGAGGTCTACACTACACGGATTATTATCTTAGAAGAAAGAGTATCAAGCATTGGCTAATTTTGTTTATTCCGCTAATAGGATTGGTTTCAATTATGCTTCTTCTAAAAACCTTCGGCATTACATTCATTATTCCGCTGATTTCTCTGTGGCTGCTGATTGCCGTATTTCTTGATCCAGTTCCTTCGAAAAGTTTAAAAATTTTTGTAATAGGGCCTATCCTAGTGGCATTGTATTATTTAGGAGTATTGAAAGGATTATATAAGATAGTTCGCAGAAATTCCCCAACCCGACTCATATCTTTGGCTTTCACCCTTATGGTCTTTATAATTGCCGGTTATTATCTTGCTGAACATTCCTCTGATTTCAAAGTACTATTAAAACTGAATTA
>CAYVIR010000083.1:2941-5041 GCA_964451645.1 uncultured Candidatus Saccharibacteria bacterium
CTGAATTATTGGCAATTATTGCTACTTGCCACTTTCAATATTGTATTACTTATTATAAACGGATTATTTCCATGGTATCTTTACAGGCAGTTCGGTCTTAATTTAGGGAAGATGGAAAGTTTTGTGATGGCAGTGGCAATAAGCTTTGGCAATACTTTTTTGCCATTTCGCGCCGGCATAGGAGTAGCAGCAGTATATCTCAAGAAGCGACATAAATTTAGCTATACCTCTTACGCATCTACTATTGCGGGCTCCTATGTAATCAACTTCTTTGTGATTGGCATACTGGGACTCGTTGCCATGTTGATCATTTATCTAAAAACATCGTCCTTCAACACTATTGTTGCGCTGGCATTCCTCGGACTTTCGGCAGGTTCTGTGCTTGCAGTCTCCGCAACTAAGCCTGTAGTGAGATTAATTCCTTTCGAAGGCCTCAGGCAGAAGGTCTTGAGTGTAGTAGAAGGCTGGAATAAGATATCCAAGTCTCCTCGAAGGATATTTGTGATGAGCCTAATCACAGCGCTTAACAGTGTTGTTGTTGGCTCTATGCTCTATTTCCAATTTAAATTCCTAGGTATCACAAAAGTTTCAGGAGAGATTGTTCAGATCTGGGACAATATTTTCCTTTCATCTTTCTCTGTGCTATCTGTATTTCTGAACTTTACACCATCAGCACTTGGTATAAAAGAGATTCTGTTCGCTTTTGCTAGCCAGGTAATAGATATTGAGACTCAGGATGCTATTGTGGCATCGGTACTGGATAGGATAGTCAATGCCGTAGTTCTTTTGGTTTTAGGTCCTCTTTCGATATTAATATTGAAGAAAAGCGTAAATGGACTTAAAAGGAAGAAGACGACTGACAATTTAATCTTGTAATTGCTCGGAATACCAGGGTTCTAGATTTTCAATGGGGGAAGATAATAATCTAGGCTTGTTATTCAAACAAAATACAGCAGTACGTTGAAACAAGGGGTTCCTTTCTCAAGCCTATCCTGATATACAACTTCGAATTTCCCGAACTGTTGCCCGATTAGACTGTATATTTCGGAAGTACTGTATGGTTTATCCCTATCGGCAGATATTTCAATGTATAGATACTTAATCTTTATTCCCTGCATGTTCTTCAAGACTTCAAGTTCGCTACCTTCAACATCAATTTTCACAAGGTCGTATGAGTTTCTCTTCGTATGATTCTTTATATTATCTATGACATCGATACTAATCTCCTCGATGCCCTCGTCGATCTTTTTGTCTGAGTTGCCTTTGATTATAGACCCTGTCGCCGATTTATTCTTTCGGAAGAAAAAGGCAAAGGTCCCCGGTTTCCCAACCCCATATTTATAGCGCTTAATTTCGGGATACATTTCGGAGTTCTTCTCCAAGAGATTGAAAATCTCAGGGTTTGGTTCAAATACATCAATCGTCTGGGCATCTGAAAGAGCTGCAGTTGTCACAGCAAATTGCCCGATATTTCCTCCAATATCTAAAACAGTTTTTACTTTGAAATTCGGATCGATTTGAGAAAGGACATGACTTGCCACTTCATCCGGATATGTAATAAGCGTTATCGGAAGGGTAATATCGTCATAATAAAACCAGTGTCCGAAGTATGGAATGACTTTCCTTCTAAATATAAGCCCTGTGATCAGGCTAAAAGGTATTGAAAAGGATAAGGTGATCTTCTCCTGAAGCGAAACATGTTTTAATCTCCAGAAGAAAATATATCTCAGGAGCATTATTTTCAAGTAGAATAGCTTGGAGTGCATATTTTTGCAGGTAAATTAAAGAGACTAATTTTAGCATAAACTTTTATGATCATCCTCACTTGTTGGATTGGTTACTCTCTTAATCTATAAACTAAATTATTATCCGTTTCGTAATTTTCTTTTAGAAAATTGACTATAATACTACCATAGTCGCTTGACCAGTAATCCGCCCATATAAGTACACTATTATACCAGTATACTATTTCCGTTTTATTTTTTTCTAAATCTTGTACGAGTTCAATTCTACAGGTACTGCATGAATTCAGCCATGGATACCAATAGTAATATTTTGAAGCTACTTTTGGCTTAAGAAAAAAGAATTCGTCGAATTTGG
>CAYVIR010000084.1:0-4997 GCA_964451645.1 uncultured Candidatus Saccharibacteria bacterium
AAGCGAGAACGATAAACTTGTTTGGCTATTGCTTGTAATTGTCATCAATATTGCAAGTCTTTACTATTATTTCTTCCATAGAAAGAAACTTGATAGAGAGAAGGCTATGCCAGAAACCAAACCAGTAGAAACAAAGCCTGTTTTGGAGGACACAAAAGAGGAGTCAAAAGAATAGCCAGTCAACTAGCCCTTACTTTTCGTACTGTATTGGCTGATGAATATCAATTATGGTTTGATATGACTTCTCTAGATCTTACGGGGGTAATGCAGAACTGTTAAAAACTAAGGAAATTAATACCATTGAGGGGAAAGAGGTATCAACCCATACCAGTCAAGGGGCCGTGCAAGCGTTCCAAGATTCGTAAAGATTTTGCTAAATAGAATTTAGAGATCGCCGATGTTCGGGAAAATCACAAATAATCAAATTTCACCCGCCCATATTAGCCATTTGTCGTTCGTATTCTTTAGCTCGTACTTTCTTTTTAGGATTGCAGACGGCATAATGGGATACATCTTCCCGATTGTTGTTGAAACTACCGTGAATTCAAATACAATCATGGGGATTATCCTCTCTTTATCTTCTGTGACCGGTCTTGCATGTGACTTTATGATCCCTTCTCTCGCTAAACGAAAAAATTGGAGGCAACTACTTATACTTGCGGTCCTTTTGGCCTTGCTCTTTCCCATTCTGACCTTCTTAGGTGATTTGTTTGTATTTATTTGGTTCTTCATAATGGCTTCCGTTGTATGGGGACTTTATTTTGAATTTATTATGTTCTCTCAGCAAGGGTTTATTATAGAGACGGATAAACATAGGGACTTCAGTAGAGATTGGGGTATTGTTTCTGTCCTGATAAGCGTCATGGAGATAATAACTCCCATTCTAGGGTCTATCTTGCTATCTCTTCGGTTTGAAACCTATCCGTGGACAGTTGTCCTAATATTATTGGTCGTCTTAATGTTGCTTCTTTTGTCTCAGAATACGAGAAAAGAAAAGACGGATGTTGCCTTGAGAAGTAAGCATAGAGAACTATACGAGCTATATAGGGAATTTAAATTGTGGGGAATCCTTGGAGTTCGTACGTATCAAATTCTTATTGTCTCCTTCCTGTTGCAATCTGTTTTCGCATCATACTGGATATTTGGAGGCCTTTTTGGCAGAGAGATTGCAGGAGAGGAAGGGGCAGACTGGATCGTCATGTTTCTCTATGCTGTTCCTGGACTACTTTCTTCCTTATTGATGTCCAAATACTTGATTAAACATCATAAGAAAAGAATTTCGTTGGTATTTATGATTCTGGGAGGCTTTTCGATGGCTTTTATGGCGATTTCCGAAGGGAGTATTTTGCTCACGGGCACTTCTATCTTCCTTTCAAGCTTCCTGTTTTCTCTGGCGTATCCTCTGAACAATGCTGTCTTCAGTGATCTAGCAGTAAGATTGGGGAAGAATAAATCTCACATTTTTGGACTGAATAATGCTACAAGTTCACTTGCATATATCCTTGTCCCTCTAATCCTCGGTATTTTAAGTGATAATTTTGGGTACTCTTTGTCATTTGGCATCTTAGGAATGATAACTGTAGTGGCCGGAATACTTTTATTAATGATTACTCCCAGGAAATTATTAATTCCTCAAAAACAAATTACCCAGCTCCGCTGACGTCCTCTATGAAATAGATGGGGGAGAAATCGCAAACACCAGCTTAAAGGAGATGTGTCAGAATTATTTCTGTTTTAAGCCCTTTTGCGGCCTTAATCTTTGAAAGAGATGGTTATCGTTGAGGTCGTAGTATAGAAGGGGATATCCTCATCCATAAAAATTCCCAAATGATCTTGCCCTCAAGATGGCCCGAGAAGCATCTGGTACTAGCTTATTTAAGTATCGAAGTATGTAATGAATACTTTCCCTTGAATTAATTTTTCCTTCGTTATAGAATATCCCCATAGGGGGGATATTTATTATGAAAAAAGATAGAAGATTTAAAAAGACTCCAAAAGAAAAGGCTATACACCGTATCAGGATTATTCAGGGGCATCTTGAAGCCATTGAAGAGATGCTTGAAAGAGATGAATACTGTGTGAATATTGTTCATCAGTCAAGAGCTGTTCAAAATGCTCTAAAACAACTGGATCTTCAGATAATTGAAGAACATTTGAAAACTTGTGTAGTCCATCAGATCAAAAATGACGAAGAGGCGAGAACTACAGACGAACTTTTAAAGTTATTTGCATATAAATGAAAAGTAAAAAATTAGAAAAAGGTCAAAAAACAAAACTATACATTTCGGGAATGCACTGTCCTTCATGTGAACTGCTTATTGAGAACACGCTTTTGGAAAGCGGAAAATATAAAGAAGTAAATGCTTCTTTAAGAAAAAGGATCGTGGAGATAACGCCGATTAAAAACGAGAAAGTAGACGAGAGAGATCTCGATAGGATCTTTAAAGACGAAGGATATAGATTTAGTAAATCGGAAAGGAAGGAAAGCGAAGTCCCGCTATTTGCGCGCGACAATGGCAGCATAAAGGTTGATAGGTTTAAGCTGAAGTATTATATCAAAGTGTTATTCACCGTTCTTTCGATCGTCATTTTAGTCGGCCTAATCAATAACCTCCAGCTTGGCAGGGATATTTCAGTGGAGGATCATGCTTCCTTAACTGTCTTTTTTGCACTTGGCCTGGTAGCAGGCCTTTCAAGCTGTGCGGCACTTGTCGGGTCCATCCTCCTCGCTTTGAGTAAACAGTGGCATGAAATGTATATAACGGAGAAAGACACAAAGAAGAAGTTTGAACCACATATACTCTTCCATGCAGGGAGGTTGTTGGGGTTCTTCCTTTTGGGAGGGATCTTAGGCATTATTGGAAAAACTATCGCAGTCACAGATTCTACGTCTTTTTCGGTCATCACCATCGCTGTCTCGCTAATAATGATATTGCTTGGACTTCAGATGCTAGGCGTGAGAAGGCTTGAAGGTTTAAGAATAGGAATCCCTCGATTCATAGCAAAGCATTTTATGCGAAAAGGAAATTTCCGAGGAAGATACCTGCCCGTGCTTACTGGAGCATTTACCTTCTTCCTTCCTTG
The DNA here is from genome assembly GCA_964451645.1 of uncultured Candidatus Saccharibacteria bacterium. Taxonomy (GTDB): domain Bacteria; phylum Patescibacteriota; class Dojkabacteria; order B142; family OLB20; genus JAJTYI01. Next base: position 3,085 of record CAYVIR010000084.1, read on the forward strand.
TGGATTTACGCTTCTTGCGCAGGGAATGGCCTTGACAGCGTCTGGGTTCCTTAGAGGAGGCCTCATCATGCTTGTTTTTGCACTGGGTACGATGCCGGTATTATTGGGGGTGAGTATAAGTGGAGTTAAATTCAACTCGAAACCAAGATGGACGAAAGTTTTCAATACAGTTGCCGGCCTTCTGATTGTGGCATTTATGATTTATACCATAAATAGCCAGTTTAATGTTTTAGGACTTCCAAGCTTAAACGATATCGAGGTTGGAAGCTCTGAAGATCAGGGCCGAAAGGATGATGTAGATGTTGGACTGCCGGAAATCCCACAGGGGAAGCAGAGTATAAACATCTTGGCCAGTGGATTCTCTTATATGGCCTTGAACGTGCTTGAACTGAAGGCAGATGAGCCCGCTATTCTTGCTGTGAACAATCAGGGCATTGAGGGATGTGGAAGATTTATGGCCGCGAAAGGTTTGTTCCAAGGGTATTTTGAACTAAAACCCGGATGGAATTATAAAGAAATTACCCCAAAAAAGGGCACGTATAAACTAACTTGTACAATGGGCATGGTCCCCCCAGTTTTAATTACCGTCAAATAATAATGAAGAAAGAGACATACTCGGTCGTTGGGATACACTGTGCGTCGTGCAAAAAATTGATCGAAAGAGCGGTTGGTGATTTGAAAGGAGTGGAAAATGTTCACGTCAATTTTGCCACCGAAAAAATGGCTGTAAAGTACGATGAAAAAACAATCAGGATGGATCAAATAGCACACGCCGTAGAGAAGGCGGGACCTTATAAAGTCATTCAAAATAGTCCCAAACAGGAAGGCTCCAAAACGGCGGGCTCAGAATTTATCAAAAATAAAAGAGAAGACGATCAGAATGATTTTCTACACGACCATTCGGAAATACTCAAACTGGAGGCGTTAGGAAAATTGAAAAAGAAGGTTTTAATTGTGGGTCTCGCAAATATCCCTTTTGTCATTCTTATGATTGAGATGTTTTTGGAAAGAATAGGCATGAAGATGAACTCTTCGGACTTCGACGGAGTGGAGATAAAGGCCTTTGGTATGGCGTTTACATTCTCATGGGTACTACAGTTTTTCATTGCCACTTTTATTTTATTCTGGGGAGGAAAAGTATTCTTCAAAAGTGCGTGGATGGCCTTGAAAAACAAAGTGGCCAATATGGACACCCTTATAGCAATCGGGACTTCTTCCGCGTGGCTATTTTCCGCGGCCGTTACTTTCCTGCCATCTCTATGGGAAGGCATAAAGGTAGAGCCATTCTATGAGGCTGTGGGATTTATCACACTTTTTGTATTGCTTGGGAGATGGATCGAAGCGAAAGCGAAGTCGTCTGCCAATTCTGCAGTTAGAAAATTACTACAGCTACAGGCTAAAAATGCTACCGTTATCAGAAATGGCCAGAAGGAGAGTCTTCCAGTGGAGGAGGTAAAGGTAGGTGATATTATTTTTGTCAGGCCAGGTGAGAAGATTCCAGTCGATGGCCAGGTCGTCAAAGGCCATACTAGCCTGGACGAATCGATGATTACCGGCGAGTCTTTGCCGGTTGAGAAAAAGGAAGGAGATTACGTAATCGGTTCTACGATGAACAAAACCGGAAGTATTGAATATCGGGCAGATAAAGTAGGAAAGGACACTATGCTGTCACAGATCGTGAGACTTGTGGAGGAGGCCCAAGGAAGTACTGCTCCTATAGAAAAGTTGGCTGATCGCATTTCGGGTATTTTCGTACCAGTGGTGCTGTTTGCTTCAATCTTAGTATTTCTGTTTTGGCTCTTTTTTGGGGCCGGTCTAAACTTGACCGGTGATTATAATTCGATTCAACTGGCAATCTATATTGGGGCTAGTGTTTTAATCATCGCATGCCCATGCGCTTTGGGCCTTGCCAC
>CAYVIR010000085.1:0-4375 GCA_964451645.1 uncultured Candidatus Saccharibacteria bacterium
ATAGTCTGATCGGCCACTATTATGAATTAGCAACCGACCGGACAGTCGAGGAGATAAGAGAAATCGAACAAGAGATTAAGAAAGGCAATAATCCCATGGAAATAAAAAAACAGCTGGCTAATGAGATCGTTACTTTTCATGATGGGGAGGATTCCGCACATAAAGCGTTATCTTTTTTTGAAAAGACAGTACAAAATAACGAACTACCGGAGAACGCTAAAACCATATCCAAATCAATATTTCCGAGGAGCACCGTCACATTAAAAGATCTTCTCTCTGAGACCGGCCTTGTTGCAAGTAATGCCGATGGCAAAAGACTAATCAAGGCAGGTGCTATTGAAATCAATGGCCAGGTTATCAATGACTATATGAAAGAATTCCCTGTAAGTGGCCTTGAATCCATACGAGTAGGGAAGAAACAATGGCTAAAGTTTATTGATTAAATACAAATCGATGCAAAAAATAAAAAGTATTATTAGAACAACATATAAGAAGAACCTAAAACTACTGAAGTGGCTTTTCACTATTGCAGTGGTTTTGGGTATTGTCGTACTGCCCATACTTCAAATTCTGATTGCTTAATACAATACGATGCTTTTGAGTGATGGAGTGAATACACTGCCAGGAGTAGGACCTAGCTATGCAACTTTATTAGAAAAGTTATCAATCCAAACTATTGGGGAACTACTTAATTATTTCCCAATCTACTACAAAGATTCATCCGAGACGGGAAGCCTGGATAGTTTAGACAAGATATCAAAGAAAACAGTCAGTGCCCGACTTATTGAGTTGAAGAATATCCGCCTACGTAATCGCAAATTCATTCAAAAGGGAATACTCTCTGATGGAGAAAATCTTCTTGAGGTAATGTGGTTCAATATGCCTTACCTCACTAAGACCCTGAAGCCGCCAATAGACCTAATACTCACAGGGAGGCTAAATCCAAAACAGACAAAACCTCAATTGCTCTCACCGGACTTCGAAATAAGAAAAACTGATGACTTTGAGACTCTTCATCTTGGGAGGATTGTTCCTATCTATGATTTGTCTAGAGGAATATCTTCAAAATGGCTTCGTACAAAAATTAAATATGTGATCGACCACATACAGGATTTTACAGATCTCATAGACCCGATTCCATCTGCAATCCTTCGAAAGCATTCACTTATTGACATTACCCCGGCATTAAGTACGATCCACTTCCCCTGTATTAAAGAAGAAATCGTAGCGGCACGAAAGCGACTCGGATTTGATGAGTTGCTTCATATACAAAAGAAATTGCTTGAAAATAAGAAGGCCAGTCTAGTTGAAAATTCTTACTCGGTAGATATTAACCAACCGAAGATTGATCAATTAATTACATCACTTCCGTTTGATCTGACCGTCAGTCAGCTCAGGAGCATAGGAGAAATCCACGAGGACTTGAACAAAAATTATCCAATGCGCCGTTTACTTCAAGGAGATGTCGGTAGTGGAAAAACCATAGTGGCAGTTTTTGCTGCACTTCCAATATTGGAGGCAGGTTATCAAGTTGTAATGCTGGCACCTACAACCATTCTAGCCAAACAGCATTATCAATCAATTCGTAAGTCTCTCGGGAATGCTTACAATATATCACTAATTACCCACGATACAGTTAAAAGTTTCAAGGGAAAGTCGCAATTTATAATTGGGACACATGCTGTTCTGGCCAATAAAGATAAACTTATCCATAATCTTGCGTTATTGATCATAGACGAACAGCATAGATTCGGTGTAGAACAAAGGAGAGCACTTAGTTTGCACGATGACTTTCACAGGCCACATCTATTGCAACTTACGGCCACTCCGATTCCCAGGTCAATTGCCCTAACGCTATTTGGCGATTACAACGTAAGTAAAATATATCCTCCCACCACGAGGAAAATTGTAAAAACACTTCTCGTCCCTGAAACCAAACGCGAAAGCTCTATCACATGGATAAAATCTATTCTCCAGGAAGGAGGACAGGCTTTTTGGATATTTCCGGCGATCGAAGAATCAGAATTAAGTGATGCCAAATCTCTGGAGAACAGTCTTCCTATTTTAAAAGAAAAATTTAAAAGCTTCAGGTTGGACTTTGTCCACGGGAAAATTAAATCTGCTATTAAGGATAAAACAATCAATAATTTCCTCAATAAAAAAATAGATTTACTTGTATCCACAACGGTAGTTGAAGTAGGGATAGATATTCCTGGAGCAAACTTAATGATAGTTGAGGATGCACATAGATTTGGTCTTGCACAACTACATCAACTAAGAGGTAGGGTAGGGAGAAATAATCAGGATGCTTGGTGTTTATTGTTTTATAATGAATCCAAAAAAGAAGCACGCGATCGACTTGAGTATTTTGCAAGAGAAACTGACGGGATTAAGATTGCAGAGTATGACCTTGGGAGAAGAGGGCCAGGGGAAGTATACGGGACAATCCAGTCAGGAATTCCAAATCTAAAAATTGCCAGATTCAGTAATCTCGAGTTATTAAACATTTCAAAACAAGTGGCAGATGTTTTATATTAGTTTTTTATAATGGAAATTTTACAGGCCATTATCCTGGGTGTTGTTCAAGGCTTTACTGAGTTTTTGCCGGTTTCCAGCTCCGCGCATCTGGTTATTATTCCTAAAGTAATGGGATGGTCCGAACAGCCACTTTTCTTCGATATCTTGGTCCATGGGGGAACACTGGTCGCTATTATTTCCTATTATCGTCATCGGATTGTAGATATTGTTAAAGAATTATTTGGGCAGGATAGACAGAGAAGAAGAATCCAGCTGGGCTTATTCAGGAACCTCATCCTCACGACAATACCTACAATTATTGCGTTTATTTTTGTGAAAGATTTCCTGGACAATAAGTTCCAAAGCGTAAATATAATAATATTTTCTCTTATCATTTGGGGGATGTTATTGATAATTGCCGATTTGTACAGTAAACGTCGAGAAGTATCCAACCCGCTAGATGCCTATAGAGCGGCCTTCATAGGGATAGGTCAAGGTTTAAGCCTGATCAGAGGAGTGTCAAGGTCGGGTGCGATGATAACACTGGGACTTTTCTCCGGAGTTGAAAGAAAGGCACTCGTTGAGTATGTTTTTCTTGCAGGTATTCCAGTAATCATGGCCGGGCTATTCCTTGAAATCTACGAGTATTCGCACTTGATATCCCTCCAGACGATACCGTCTATGCTAGCAGGATTTGTAAGTTCACTGCTTAGTGGACTTATTGCCATAAAATTGATTGATCGCTTGATTGAAAAAAACTTACTTCTATATAGTGGGATTTATAGAATAATCCTAGCCATAATTTTGATAGTCTTCCTATGAGCTTCCCTATACGTGTGGTACTTGAAGATATCCGTTCCGCTTTCAATGTGGGATCAATTTTTCGCACCTCTGATGCGGCGGGTATCGACGAGCTTATCTTAACGGGCATAACCCCATACCCGCCGCATAATCGTATCCCCAAAACCGCTTTGGGCGCGATTGAAAGTGTGAAGTGGGTGCATTTTGAAGAGAAAATCGAAGCCTTGACCTACGCCAGACGAGATAATTTCGAATTGATAGGCGTAGAGTTGACTGAGGATGCTGAAAATTACCTCGAAAACGATTTCACGAAACCTGCCACTATAATATTTGGGAACGAAATTACGGGCATAAGTGAAAAGGTACTTAAAGAATGCACGAAGATAGTTAAAATCCCTATGTTCGGAGAAAAGCATTCACTCAATGTAGCAACCAGCTACGGCATCGTGGTTTATGAGATAGTCCGTCAACATCTTGCCAATCATCATCCCTAAAGCCCTACTATATAAGAGAACCGATGTGCTTACTACCCAGAACGGCCTACAGATGGTATAATATATACATTCACCTTTGCGACATGAACAATCATAAATTCGGAGCCCAAATAGCTCTTATAACATTATTTCTATTTTTTGGGATATTGGGCTTGATGATAATAGGATTCGCTTTAAGGTCACATCTCATATTTTCATTTGGACTCATTTGTCTGGTGACAATAATACCCACTTTGGTTATAGTTAGATATAGCCATCATCTCTAGAGTCTACCATGGCCAGAATTATTGGAGGCAAAGCTAAAAACATCCGCCTTGAAGTACCTCCAGGAACAAGACCCATGACAGATCGGATTAAAGCTTCCGTCTTTGACACCTTACAGCCGATATTGGAAGGATCTATATGTTTAGATCTCTATGCAGGGACTGGAGGACTTGGCCTTGAGGCTATTAGTAGAGGTGCTACAGAGGCAACTTTTGTCGAACAGGATAAGCTTGCTTGTGAAATTCTCCACAAGAATATCAAAAGAGATAATATTGGAATAATTACATAAACAAATATTA
>CAYVIR010000085.1:4385-4985 GCA_964451645.1 uncultured Candidatus Saccharibacteria bacterium
AAGAGCGAAAGTTGAGGATCACTCTATAGTGATTAGTGAGAGGGTAGAAGAATTCTTAATAAATTGCGAACAGATTTATACACTGGTGCTTTTAGACCCGCCATTTCCATTGCCGCGCAAAAGCAAATTAGATGTATTGACAAAAGCAGCGAAAGCTTGCGTCGAAGGTGGATATATAGTATTTCGACACGAAGCCAAAGAGCGCTTTCCTAAGGAAATAAAAAGCACAAAAGGCTCATTGAGACAAGTTTTAGCCAAGAAATACGGCATTAGCCAGGTTGATTTTTTTGAGAGAGACTAGGCTCCATTTATAATTGGAACTCAAGTCCCATCGTATACCCTGCATTTCGCATAGCAGTATAATAAGGCGTTATCCCTCTCTGGAGTGGGGAATCGCTTTGAGCGCGATAAAAGGATGCTCTATAAATCAGAAGAGCAGTATACAAATTACTATCTTCTTTACGATGCCATTCATCAGAATTAGTTAGCATATAGACAGTCTCAGGATCAGTCGGATCGCCTAGAACATCCTCCACATCTGGCAGCACTGGTGGCAAGGAGTTCCAAACATTTAGTGCGTGTTCAAACAAATATCGAATT
>CAYVIR010000086.1:0-4972 GCA_964451645.1 uncultured Candidatus Saccharibacteria bacterium
GTTCAAAACTCACGTAACTGGACATACGAATGCTACACATCTGATCTTGAGGATAATGGTGTACGCAGGTTAAAAAGAATTAAACTCGAGTTTGCAACGACTAATTATGAGCAATAAGTGGGTGCATATTATAGGAATCTGTGGGGTTGTTACATCCGGATTAGCTGTAATGTACAAAAATTTGGGGTGGAAAGTAACTGGAAGCGATAAAGGCTTTTTCCCACCAGTGAGTGATTACTTGGCAAAGTATGACATAGAAATTGGCTTGGGCTATAATCCTCAGAGATTAACAGACGAGGAAGGTTTACACCCTGATATTGTCATTCTTCAGGGCGTTAAAAGTGAAGATAATGCAGAAACAAAAGAGGCGAGAAGACTCTCTTTGAATGTTAAATATTTCACGGAAATAGTCTCGGATTTAGTACTTGTAGACAATTCCATCGTAGTTACTGGGACCTATGGGAAGACTACCATCACTGCATTAATTGTTGAAATTCTAAAAAATGCCGGTATAGACATTTCATATATGTTTGGTGGACTTCCTTTGCAGATGACTCCGACAATCAAGGCCGCTCAAAAACATACGCGATATTCGGTAGTAGAGGGGGATGAGTATCTTACTTCTTTGGATGACAAAACTTCTAAATTCTTTTACTACCGGCCTAAAATTTTGCTTCTAAATTCCTGTAAATGGGAACACCCTGATTTATTTTCATCCGAAGAAGCATATGTAGAAAATTTTCAAAATTTAATTAAAAAAATTCCTAAGGAAGGTCTAATTATTGCCAATGCAAATGATAAGAATGTTGTGAAAGTCTGTAGGAATGCTAAATCCAAGGTAGTGTATTATTCTCAGAATAGAGAAAAGTCATATATCCGGCCACAGTGGTATTTAGAAAATGAATCAAGGCCACTCAAAACACTTATTCGAATTGATGAAAATGGAATGCCACTTGAGATTATTCCTTATGAAAAAAAAATACTAGGGGATTTCAATGATGAGAATATACTTGCCGCTTCTGTCCTTACATACGAACTCGGAGTCAAGAAAGAGAGGATACAAGAGTCGATATATGATTTTGACGGTATAAAAAGGCGACTTGAAATCAGATATACCTCAAATAAGGCCACTATAATTGACGATTTTGGAAGCTCCCCCCCCAAAGCCAAAGGTAGTTTGAGCTCAATAAGGATGGCATTCCCTAAAAGCAAAATTGTTGCAATTTTCGAACCAAATACCGGGAATAGAACTAAAGCTGCTATTCCGACATATACGGGATGCTTTCAATATGCCGACAGTTTGATTTTTCCAAGATTCACGAAACTGCCAAAGACTAAACTGGAGAGGCTAGATGAAACTCAACTTGCTAGAGAACTTCCGGAAGTACAGCAGCTTGAAGTAATAACTGATGACGATAAATTGATACATTCATTGTATGAACAGATACTTCAGGGAGATGAACATATAGTGGTCGTATTTCTTGGGAGCCACGGGTTTAGAGGAATAATTGAGAGTCTGATGTCCCTTTTAATTTAATAATCTAAACACTACACGTATCTCATGAGGAGATTTTATTGTCAGTTGTTTGAGAAACTAGTTGGGAGTAGTGAATGGGAAGAATCGACCGCCCCATATTCAAATAAAGTGGGGTTTACTCAGAAACTTTTCTGTATGGGTGTTTTTTACTTAAATAATGGTTAATAAAATAGATAGTTCATATGCAAAAGGCTACATTCAATAACCAAAAACCAAGGGAACTATCGAAAGTATCCACGCTTCTCGATAGATATGACTTTGTAGAAAGATTTGCCAATAACTCAAAGTATTTAAAAGTGGAGTTTCAAGATTTTGGTATTCGTTTAGCACATAAACTTCAGGACTTGAAACATAAATCCCTATATATAAAACTAGCAAAAGAACTTCCGAGAAATGTGTTAGAGGAAGCATTGACCTTCACTTTGGACTACCCCACAAGTGATCAGAATAAAGGGAAGTTATACATGTGGAAGCTCTCTGAAATTTGTAAAGTGAAAGGAATCAAGATACAAGCCACCACACGAAAAAAGAAAAAAAAGCAAAGTAAACCTCAATTATCGCTTTTTAGTGGATAAGTATGAATTCGAAAACTATCTTTGAAAAAATAATCAATTCAGAAATACCTGGATACATTTTGTACGAAGATTCTGATTTCGCTCTTATTCTAGATGTTTCTCCGCAAAATAGTGGCCATTCTCTCCTGGTGACTAAAAAACCATATAAGAATATATTTGAAGTTGATGAATTGACTTTATCTAAAATTTCCCCCCTAGTGAAAGAGTTATCTCGAAGACTTGTTGAGGCACTTCATGCAGATGGAGTGAAAATTGTACAAAATAACGGAAAATCTGCAGGCCAAGAAGTTATGCATTATCATTTACATTTGATTCCGATGTATAATTCGCAGGGGACTTTACCCTATAAAGAAGATTTGAAAGCTATTTATTCCTTAATTAAACCCTATTTCGAGAAATGGAATTGACGGTCATCTTAACAGCATATAAAGAAGAACGGACTATCGCAAAGGCAATAAGAAATATATGTGATGAAGGTATCTCGGGATACAAAAAAAATTTTCAATTTATAACCGTTATACCGGATACACCGACAAACTTTGCCGCAGCTGAAGAAATTAAAAAATATTCGAATGTCACTTGGACAAAACTAATTGATCCTGGCAAAGGGAAGCCTATGGCACTCAACATCGCTTTGCAGGAGGCGAAAGGGAAGATAATAGTTCTCACTGATGGGGATGTATATTTTAAAGAAAATAGTTTAAGTACATTAATCCGCGCCTTTGAAAATACGAAGGTAATGGGTGGAACAGGCCGTCCCGTTTCTGCAAATTCTCGAGCTAACTTCTGGGGATATATTTCCCATTTACTTGCGGATGCAGCACATCACAAAAGATTAACTACGCTTAAAAGCATTCGCTCCGGACGTTCGAGGGTATTTCTCGGCTCTAAATCAAACTTTTTTGTTTTAAGCGGATATATTTTTGCCATGAGAAATTTACAGCTCTTGCTTCCGGAAGATACATTGGTAGATGATGCGTATCTTTCATATCAATTACTTCTCAAGGGCGGCAAACTCGAATATGTTCCGGACGCGATAGTCTATGTAAATTATCCAGATAATCTCAAAGACTGGTATAGGCAAAAACTTAGAGCAGTAGGAGGATATGTACAATTATGGAAATATGGCGTAGTCACAGATAAAACAAAAGTGAGAAATTTTTGGAAAGAAGCACAGTATTTCTGGTTCCCTATAAAGTATGCAAAAAATACTACAGAACTTTTTTGGTCGCTTTTGTTGTACCCTCTGAGATTAATAATGTGGATACTAATATTTTATCAGCAGAGAATCAGGCATAAATCATTAGACGACATTTGGGTCAGAATCGAAAGTACAAAATAATTTTCGTGATATAATCATTACATATGATTTATTTATCATGGATTATCTTGTAGATGGCCCCGGAAGATCCAATATGGGTGCTATAATATTTGAATGGCCTGCTTTGGATCCATTCGAATATCAAATATTAGCCTCCCTATACAATCCGACTACTGATGCTTGGATAGATACAATATATGTAGATCCTCGAGATAGAGGGAATGGGTATGGATCAAAAATGCTCACGGACTTTATTCTAGAATGTCAAAGGCAAGGAGTAAGTAGGATAATGGGATCCTTTGTGAATAGTCCTGATTCTAATACAAATGTAGTTTCTAATTGGTACAGTTCTCATGGATTTGATATTATTGAACCTGTCCCCGGTTATCAATATATAATGTTTGATCTAAATCATTGAACTGATAGAAGAATATTAAATGTTTGATATTTCACTTCAAAAACATCCCGCATATAAGGAATTAAAAGAACATATTCATATCCTAGAAACGGCTAATAAATACTATCCCACTATTGAGGTTTTTGGAGTTATTCCCAGTCTTTATGCAATCTTTGTCCCACGAACTGAATAAAAGCTTAATTACAGTGACCAGAGACAGCCAGGAGATAAGAAAGTACTTAGACTCCTCGATCGTGGTCGAATTTAAAAGCACAACCCCTTCCCAAGTAATTAAATCTATTATTGAATATGGATATAAAAATACAAATAAAGTTCAAGCTATAGGAGAATATTCTGTCAAGGGTGATATTCTTACTTTTTGGACTCCAGGACTCCAGCACCCAATAAGATTATCATTTCTTGGGGATGAGATAGAGTCCGCTTTTTTATATGATGAGATATATGGGAAATCACTATCTGTATCGAACTTTTTCTTGCTAGGAGATTTAGAAAAAATTGAAGAAAGCATCTATCTTGATCAAATATATATACAAAGTCCATCGCTTAACCCGGCAAAAGTTATAATAGTTTTCGGCGGGGACAGCTTTGATACATATTCTAGTAGAAGCAGCATTAGTTTTGATTTCTCCTACTCCCAGTTGTACTTTAGTAGACTTGATCTACTGGAGAGAGATCTGAAAAAAAAATTAACGGCAGGTTATAACGTAAAAGTCTATACTTCTCATGAGCAGGATATTCCAACTTCTCTAAAGAAATTTATTATACAAAGTGGCTATAAAGGATCTGGCTATGAATCTCCTGCTCTTAAGCTTATAGTTTTGACTGACAAAGAACTTTTCGGTACAGTCTTTCTTGGCCAAGAGGTAAGAAGACTTTCTTCCGAAAAAGCACGAAAAATTCTGTCAAATCTGGAAGGTGAAATTGAGATAGGGGATTATATTGTGCATGAAAATCATGGGATAGGCCTATATAAGGGAATAAAGCAAGAGGAGTATACCAGCGAGGTCCGTATTAATGTAGGCGAAAGCATCTTAAGAAAAATTAAAGAAGATTATATTGTTGTTGGCTATGCGGAGGGCGATGAACTTTTTGTTCCTCTGCGGCAAGTAGACAGATTAACA
>CAYVIR010000087.1:0-956 GCA_964451645.1 uncultured Candidatus Saccharibacteria bacterium
CGTAGTCTTGCCTATATTGAGCTACTAAACTCTTAAAAGCCTTCCTATCGATACCTATGGGCACATGAGTTCCCCCTACATGTTGATAAGCTGCAAGTAGTTCGGATACTCTCTTATTATGAGCAGTTCCTAATGTAAAGAAAATTGGAACAAACCCTGGATAGTAATTAAATACCTTGGTAAAATATGTCAATCTGTTCATCCCTATATCTGTTTCTACTTTTCCCGCATCACTGAGGTTTAACTTGACTTGTCCAATCACTGGCAATAGACCCTGTGAAGTATTACATCCCATCAAAATATCTATCTCTTTTTTCTTAACATCCGAGGAATGCAAACGCGGATCAGCCAGTATTACAGAAGCACCATGCAATCCTAATTGGACCTCATTTCTACCACGAAAGGTTGGAAATACAACTTGATCATTTTCATCCACTTGTATGCCGATTAATGGATCAGGCAACATTGTGGCCAATAAAATCATAGTTTTTAACTCTCCGTACAACCCCACGAAATTATATATATCAACCTTGTTCCGTCCATGTGAAAGACCTTTCTCTACAGCTTCATGGAATCTACTATTAATAATCCAGGAATAAACTGTGTCAACAATGTTTCTCTCCGCTTGTCTATTTGACATCAAATATCTAAGATCTGCATACTCTATCCCCAAATATTCTACAGGCAAAATTTCGGCATATGTATATATTTCCTTTCGAGGTGGAAGTTCCCACTTCACAGGATCTAAATTAGGGTCCATTATATAGCGAATATATACTATGCATTATACACTATACGGTTTGTTGATTGTAGAGAAATTTTTGCTTATCTCCGGGGTAAAAATTGAAGCTCGTCTGTTGAAAGGACTACTTATGCCGAGGGTCAGACTTGAACTGACGACACCCCGCTCTTCAGGCGGGTGCTCTACCAACTGAGCTACCTCGGCATATAAGGAG
>CAYVIR010000087.1:966-4969 GCA_964451645.1 uncultured Candidatus Saccharibacteria bacterium
GCAATTTCAGATTATAACAAAAGCCTATAAAAAATACACCCAGATTCCCATCAATGTAAAGAAGCTAGAGAAGAGCCAAAATCTCATTACAACTTTCTCCTCGCTCCATCCTAGCATCTCAAAGTGATGATGGATTGGCGCCATTTTGAATAACCTTCTCCCAAATACTCTTCGTACAACACTTTGAAGAATAGTGCTGGATACTTCAATTACAAAAGGAAAGCAAATAATAAAAACGACAAATGGATTTTGTAGCATGATGCCGATAAAAGCAAGGAGCCCACCTAACGAATATGTACCTACATCTCCCATTTGGACCCTTGCTGGAGGAATATTGAAGTATAGATAAGTGGTCAATCCGCCTATTACAGTTGCACAAAGCAGTGTAAGCTCAATATTCCCTCCAAAGTAGGAAACGATCAAGAAGCCAATATAAGCATTGATGAGCATGCCAGCAGATAATCCATCCAGGCCATCAGAGAAATTCACGGCATTTATAAGCCCTAATACAACGGCAAGTATATAGGGAACAATCAGTATACCAATCGTTACAAATCCTAGAAACGGAATATATATAGTGTTAGGTTGAGATATCGGTGATTGTGTCAGATACCAACTAAGAAATGCAACGGCTATAATTATTTGAGAAAAAAGTCTCTCATGAGCAAAGAGCCCTTTCCCAGGATTAGACTCGAAAATATGCATTATTCTATAAAAGGCAATCCAGGGGAGCTTAAGAAAAAGTTTAATCTTAATAGATAAGTTCTTGTGGACTTTTATGAGCTTTACAACTCTCGACAATGTTCTAATCTTTCTTTTTTGTCCGAACAGATTAAGTATGTCATCTAGGCCGCCAATCATGGCTAACCCCATGAATAGTAGAATAGGTATATCCGTTGTAGTATTAAAGTTCAAAGTTAGGTTAAGCAGAATTATTGTAAAAACTACTATGAGACCGCCCATTATCGGAGTGCCGATTTTATGTTTACGAGCTTCAATTATTGCTGAAAAATCAACATCAAGTGCTCGAACAATCTTAAATCTGTATAAAAAGCTTATTATCGGGAAAGCAAGAAAGAAGGAGAGTAATACTGCCAGAATAATAACCGTAAAAACTACTTCTAAATTCATGATTGGTTATTTGGATTAATAACAGTATAATGGTATCAGAATTTTGATGTATGATCCATGTTAAAAAAACTAATAAGCCCGCTACAATTAATACTTTTGCAGAAGAAAATGTGCCCAGGGTGTACGAACCAACTCCACAAATCCGAGGTGACTAGAAGAAGAAATGACGGAGGTGAGGTTGTTACATGCAAGTGTGGAAGAATCTTTGTACACGACAAGAAACTCGATACATATAGAAGAGCATTATCTGAAGAAGTATAAAGTGATTCCCGAGGACGATTTAAAAAATGTATTACAATCAATTCCTGATGACCCTGGGTGTTATATATACAGGGATAAGTCTGATAAAGTTATATATGTAGGAAAAGCCAAAAACCTACGGAAAAGAACCTCCTCATACTTTTATAGAGATCATCTCGACCCCCATATTGGAAACTTAGTTAGAGCAATCAAGGGAGTCGAATATATAGTAACTGATTCTGAATTGGAAGCATTTATCCTCGAGACTAATCTTATAAAGAAGTATCGTCCATACTTCAATAGAGACCTTAAAGACGATAAAAACTATATCTGGATTATGATAGATCGAAAGGAAGATTTTCCAAGATTGCAGGTTGTGAGAAGCAAGAAAAGGAAAAATGCAATATATCTTGGTCCTTACCACTACACTTTGCCGGTCAAACGGATACTAAAAAGACTTAGGAAAATATATCCATATAGGAGTTGTAATAGAATCATCACTCAAACCCTGGATCCTAAAAGTGGCGAAGTTAATATCAAATCGTCCGACCCCAACCCCTGTTTATATTTCCATTTAGGTTTATGTCAAGCCCCATGCGCAGGTTTTATAACTTCAGAAAAATATAGACGAAATCTAAAAGGGATAAATCTGTTATAAATACCTTGTAGATGATCTAAAGATAGAAATGAATAAATATTCGGCGAACTTCGAGTTTGAAAAAGCTGCAGAAATTAGAAATAAGGTCCAGGATTTGGAGTATATAAAGCAGCGAGTCAGTATCGATACAGAAACTACAGATGAATATGAACTTAAAATAAAAAAACAACAAAGTAATATATCGGCATTAAACGAAATAATTGAGAAAATCTCTATTGGTGGCCTTGAGTATAGGTCAAATTTTAAAATTGAATGTTATGATATCTCAAATATCCAAGGTACAAGTGCTGTGGGTTCTATGATAGTTTTTGTCGATGGGAAACCAGAAAAAGATTTATATAGGAAGTTTAGAATTAAAACAAAGTCAACACCCGATGACTTTGCTATGATGTCAGAAGTGCTCAAACGAAGATTCGTCCATAAAAGTTCGAAAAAAGATAATAGCTTTGATATATACCCTAACTTAATCATAGTTGACGGAGGGAAAGGACAATTAAGTAGTGCATATCAGGTGCTTAGTCAATTAAATGTAAGTATCCCTTTAATTGGGTTAGCAAAGAAGCAAGAAGAAATATTCATGCTCAAAGAAATAGATGGTGAGTTGAACTTTATGAGTAGACGATTAAGATACGCATCGAATGGATATTTCTTAATTCAAAGAATTAGAGACGAGTCCCACAGGTTCGCTATAAATTATCATCGTAAGCTTAGATCTTTAGGACAAACGGCTTCTTTACTAGATGATATACCAGGGATAGGAAATTTAACGAAACGTAGGCTTCTTCAGGCATTTGGCAATGTTGAGAACATGAAAAAAGCGAAAAAAGAAGATCTAGCGAGCATAATCAAAAATAACACTAGCTTGCAGAATCTTGTGAAAGTTCTTGAATCTAACGATTTATAAGCATATATCTTGTGGCTCTTCCTCTTCCTGAAACCCGTAATAGTTTCTTTGTAACTAAATCATTCAGATCTCGGAAGGCTGTCATAGTGGAAATATCCATCATCTGAACGTAGTCTTCTCTTTTGACGGAGGGTATGGTTTGGAGGTATTTAAGTATTTTTAATTGACGTCTGTTCATCTCCAAAAATGTGTTTTTTTTAGGGCTATCTACTGAGCTATTCGTTTTTACCTCTTCTGTGACTGAGCCAACTTCATTTGACAATACTTCTGTAAAAAACTCTATCCATGGTGTTAAATCAGCAGTTTGTTCCACATTTAATTTATCTATCAATGCGACAATTATAGAATTGTTTGTATCAAATATTCTAAATGTTGAGACAAGATCGTCTCCTAAATATGAATTCTTTTTAAGGAGAAAGTCGCCCGCACCGATAATGGTAAATTTATTGGCATAAGAAAACGGTGCAATTTGAATTAATCGATATAGTAATATAGAAATTCTAATCAGTGGATGAAGTTTCGGTGAAGAAATTTTATACCAGTCAAATGCCGACCTCAACTCATCTTGCAATGTCAATGGTTCAATGGATCGGTCGGTAAGACGAAGCCAGTCGTTCCATTCGTTATCTTCTACAATCTGAGGATTGCGAAATTTAACATCCCAAACTTCTTTCCAGTTTGCCAGTAAAATTTTATTCATATGAAGTAGAATACTTACGTCTATGTCCAGATATTCGTCTTGAAGGCCAGATCTTATAAACTCCAAAACATTCCTCACATTGTTTACAAAAATATAATCGCTGCTTTGATTTTCCAACATCCTTCCCTCGCTAATTCTCTCTGCATCTTTCAAAGTAAGAGGAAGAGATATCATATGAGCTAAATGAAACAGATTTAATGACTTAGTTTTGGATTTATGTTTCAGTAAATATTGTGCGGGGATATCTATGGACTGCAATCGAGTTAAGCTTTTTTCGATACTTACTATATTGGAAAGTACTTTGTTTGAAATATAAAATTTTGGAGTGAACATTTTTTAAAATAACTTAATTAAGCTGGAAAAGAGAATC
>CAYVIR010000088.1:0-2384 GCA_964451645.1 uncultured Candidatus Saccharibacteria bacterium
GGGTGTTTTGAGAGACCTTCTTTCTCACCCCTTCAGGCAGTTGCTGAGAAATGCAGGAATCGAATCCTCAGGGAAGACCCGGCACATCTTCGTATAATAGCCTTACTAACGTCATTAGTAGGAGCGTGCGCATTATCCTTAGCTACGGGTGTACAGGAGGCGGGGGCAACAGACCTAGTCTTAGCAACTGAACCGGGAGATTCGCTTGCAAATACAATTATTGAATATCTGGGAAGAAATATACCATCTCTAAGTAATTTCCCTCATCCAGATGTCATACAACAACCGGAAGAAGGATTTCTTTCGAAATTAGCAGACTTCTTAGTTGATGGAGCAGAGTCTGTAGGAGATATATATGGCAAAGGAAAGATCTTTTCTCAAGACCACCCTAGAATGGCCGCAGGAATATTGGCAGGCATATTACATGCAGCACAGAGGACAAAAGACTTAGCAAGCATGGCAAGACGAGGTTACTGGGATATTGTACTTGGGCCTGTCGAGGACCCCAGCAAACAGAAAGGTGAAAAGAAATCAATTGTGGCCAGAATTCTCCATTCCCTTAATCCCGTTGTAATAGCAAAAGATTCCGTTCTCATGACTCACTATATGGACTCTCTGCTAACTGCCGTGACTGTAGCGAATCTACATGCGACCCCTGCGCATATACTGAATATAGGGATATTAATGGCCAAATACAAAGTAACTGATATGTCATTCAAAAATTTAATGCGGCTTGACGATCTAATAGCTGAGAAAAGAGAATTAGAATGGCAGGGTCAGCAGATTTCATTCTCGAAAATAGCAGAATTTATGATCCGGGTCATTCCCGGGATAGCCATCTTGGGCATGGCCGATATGGCCCTAACCCTTGTCCTCGCTTACAAATATCTAAGCGGAGAGGAACCGGTTTAACGTACTTCAATCTACTTTCAAACACAACCTAATACTCCTCAGATTCTATTACGTGTGGACAGCATTATCATGAACCTCCCACTTTTCATGGCCATTGGGGCTCAAGGACTTTCCAATTTTCATGGATTTGCTCAAAGTCTCTTACAAGATCTCGACCTTCCAAAAGGAATAAAGCACAGGTAAATGGCCAGGGCGAGGCCGGCAAGGATGTCTCTTAATAAGTCCGATTATATAACGTAATAGAGTGACTTGTTCATTTCACTTAATAAGATATCTCTTTTCGCTCGATTGACAATAGATCTTCAATGTGGTTAAATCCGAATACTAATATATTACCCATATATAATGGATGTAGTTTATTATCAGCCCATGCCTAGAGAGGAAGAGATGTTACAGCGTTTACCCGAAACAGAACCTCCCTTCCACCCAGACGATATTAAAGATACCAAGGAGGCGTTAAGTCTAGATCTAAACCCGTTTTTTGATTATATTTTAGAGACATATTTAAACAGACTTGGCGGAGAAGAAGCCGTAGAAGAGTATGATCTTGCATCAAACACATGGAGACCGGGAAGCTCTCGTAGTCTGGCACTTCCTCCCTATTATCTATCAGATGGGAGGACCTCCATAACTTCTTCACTTGAGTTTTACCCCCAGCCCCAGGAGGTTTTATATGGGCCCACGAATATCTACAAGCTAGAATTGACTTTTTACAAAGGGAATGGGAGAGACCGGAGAGTATTGCAACGGATTGTTCCTTCGGCATATAGCATGCTAGATACCCCTACAAATCAGTGGGGAACCGGCATGGATCTTTCGATAGCAAGACCATCGAGAGGAGAAATATTCTCACTTCAACATGTGTGCTATACATTTTCGCTAAATGGTACAGAATCCATATATCTCCCAAGAGATCCCAGTGCATTCGAAGCAATTGGCGCTGACCTTATTGTCCCATTTTTTGCTAATGCAAATTCTGTACTTAGCTACTTGCCATATCCTAAGCAATAGGGCAGGAAACAGAAAAGTGGGGGCCAGAAAATTACTCAGCACTTACGTCAATTGATCTTCATGCAGGAAGTCCTATCTACAGCAATAATTGTAAACTTAAGATAGTACACACTCTGTCTATCTATCATTTATTAAGAACATACCTGGCATACAGCACTTTCTATAAAAACATATAGACAAAAGATCCGCATAGATATATAATCGCTAAATATATAGAAACATTGAAATGTCCGATTCTCCATTAGTCCCTTATAGTGATCTCCATCCTTTACGTGAAGGACAAGGGACGCTGACCCCTATTCAACAAGTCGCCTTTGAAATGTTCGTAATGGGAGACTTACTTGCATCGGAAAGCCAAGTGCGGCCGCATGTCCTCCTCCAGTACTATGGAGGGCTAGAGACCTTAGGCCCTAGAGGCTTACAGCTAGCAATTCGCACATTTAGAGAGATTAATGATCCTC
>CAYVIR010000088.1:2394-4012 GCA_964451645.1 uncultured Candidatus Saccharibacteria bacterium
GGGACATCTTTGACTGGAGAATTGAAGGCGAGAGAGGATACGTCGGTACAATAGCAAATATTGGGGAACCACTTAGAGTAACCACCGACGGCTTGCATGTCAATAATGTGGCGGTACTTCCTGCCTTCGCATACACCAGTGGAGCGTGGCATGACGGGAAAGGAAATATCGCTCCTTCTGGATATGACCCCGCTTCTGAATATAGACATGCTATTGACCCATTGCTATTGACACATAAAGATGAAGGAATGCATAACGCTCTATTAGCAGCACAAGAAGCAATATGTGCTTTAACTTTAGAAGTGGCAGCACCTCTAGCCGGTATAAGAGTGAATGGAGTCATTGGAGGAGGAGAGATGACTCTATGGGGATATTCAGGCCCTCTACAACCACCCATACCCGACTTTACTTCTCTTCCCGCTGGGGCTATCGTTGTTGGGGACCTAAGGGGAAAACCAATCGGAGAAGGGTATTTCGGTACTAGATATCATCCAGATATTAAAGGTTCAGTACAAGAATTATTTGAGGTAGTTAAGAGAGTTATTGGGAACCATTTAACCACTCCAACTATTGAGCAGATGTTTGTTCCCAGCAAAGGGATGTTGGGAAGAGTTTTACGAACGGGCGATTATCGAGATGTTCAAATACCTAGTCCATTGGACCAGCTACTCTCAGCATGTGCTGGTCTTCAAGATACTTTCCTTAACCTCGGTATTGATGAAATTACTTCTGCCGCAGCTGCATATAGCTGGTATTTAGGTGTTGCTTGTGCTGCCAAAAAGATGGGAGTCAATATAGAAACTACTTAATAAGTTTCTCATATACTTCGATATCCCACTTGGGTATATATCAATCCTGGGCAAGAATCTATATGCCCGTAAACATTAACTACCTCGAACGTATTGGATAAAGATGGATTAGCCCTATTCCCAAGATAATCCACACCTCCCTCCGTCAGGAAAGTTGTCCCCAATGCCATTCGGCCAATAAGATTAGACAATTCACCGCTAATTCCTTTCAACAAGTGTCTTCTAGCCAGAGGATAATCTTCAGGAATGGGGCTTCCCACTCCAGCCGCACTAAAATCATATGCCGTTTGGACTAGCGCATATGTCTCCCGCATGTCCCTTGGAATAGACAGGCCGATTTCAATTGAATACGGAGATGGATCGAAAAAATTTACATGGACAAAAGATTCATTTCCCATACGTGAGGTCACTGAATAACAACCTTCGAAGTAAGTCCCGTAAGCCGGGAACATATTTGTTAAGTTTCTGAATAATCTGGACTGAAAAGCTCTCCAATTTCTTACGAGTTGATCGAACTCATTAGTGGCTTCTGGGGCCATAACCAGACCTTCCGCGAATTGTCCCGGATAAACTATGTCTTCAAACATAACCTTTTACTTGTATAAAATATATTGGGATTATATAATTCCGGAACGTTATTGAGCAAGTAATATGGAAGATGGAGCTTTATTCGGGAAAAAAGTTTATCTAAATGTGGACATTCCCCCACAAGAATTGGCACAAATAGATGGGAGTGTATCTCCTGACCAAGCGGAAGCGATCTTCATGCCCATCTTTGGACTCTTATTGACAGAAGCATGGGAATTCAT
>CAYVIR010000088.1:4022-4860 GCA_964451645.1 uncultured Candidatus Saccharibacteria bacterium
GAGAATTTCGGAGATGCATCAAACTATTACGAATACTTCATCGGAAATATCATAAGTGCAATGCAAGACCCAACCGGGAGGTTTAATTTCCATTTTCTTCCATATGGAGCATCCCTGGAATATGAGAGACGACGTTTAGAGAGTTTGGAAGGTAATATCAACGCAATACCTAGGGAAAGGAAATCGGAAGTATATCTTGCCCAACCCGAGCCTGAAATCCAATATGTTGATATTGTCCCTCATAAGTCTCGTTTCCAGGCAGGTAGCGACCATACACTTCATATTTATATTCCCCAGGAGTTATTTGCCGAGGCATTTGGATCGTTTTCAGGGAGTATTTGTGCTTTATGCGAAATTATGGAACTCGGGATGTCCGTATATCATGCTTATTCCCCAAGCCAGGAGATTGGGGCAATTAACCATAACACAATTCGATACTTCCAAGGCTCTTCTATGGAAGCGGGAGAAACCCTGGTAGCAAGATTTCTTGTGGAATGTGCGGATATATATGGCATGGACTTAAACGAGTTTCTAAATAACTATCTTTTCACGTACTGTCAGGCGAACCCTACTGTACTTGCCTTACTGGATCCTTATATACATCCGGGCATACTAGGGCCTTCCATAGTCGATCCGCGAAATATCGGTCTTACGGGAACTAGTTTCAACTAGAGCCGCATTTAATTATTCTCAATGGGATCAAAATGTCGGGACACCTTCAAAATATTCCTGTAAATCCCTTAGTGAAAACCCATAAAGCTCTCTCAATTCTCCATCCCTATAGCTTATAGACTCTGTATCCTCCACATGTCCTTCAAAATTAATAGTTCTCATCCCT
>CAYVIR010000089.1:0-4810 GCA_964451645.1 uncultured Candidatus Saccharibacteria bacterium
TATTAAGTGGAGGAGGAGCAAAAATGTTTTGATTTTCGTTGTTTTCCAAAATCTGAGGACTGGCCTGTATTGGTGTGGCTTGCTGTGTGGATGGCATACTAGTCAGGCCTACATTTGCTACCGGAACAGTTTGCTGTTGATTTAAGGGGGTTGCATTCATGCCAATCTCTTGAGACGGTACGTTAGGCATAGAAGGCTGCATAACTGGCGCCATCGGGATATTCTGCTGTGAGGGTCCTGGTTCAATTCTATCCGGGCTAGCAATAAAAGCATTTGGAGCCTGTGAATTCATAGGTGGAACCACAGGAAGGACAAAGTCATCCCCATCTTCAAGCTTCGGAAGGGTGCTCATAGGACTCGAGCCGCCATTTCCAAAAGTAGGATTTATCACCGGCCCTGACGTCATAGATGGTTGGGGTGGAGCTGGGGCCGAAATAGGCGTGGGTATATATGTCGATGGACTCTGCTGACTTACAACCGGATCGGACGGCTGATTGTCATTTAAGAACTGATTAACATAGGATGTCTGAGACGACCCTAATTGCTGTAAATCACCGTTAGAACTAGTCGGAGGATTACCCCCGTCTTGGCCATTCATATTTGCAGGATTTGCGGATAACCATGGAGATTGAAAATTGGGATTATTCATTAGTTAAAACATAAAATTAACATTCACTAATAGTTTTACAAAATAAAATGCAAATTACAAGAAATATATTCCTAGAGATTTCCTTATTGTTTTCGTTTCTAGATCAGATTACTATATTAGTGTTATGCGAACTACAACAACACAGAAAGCTTAACTCATGTTAAAATTAATCGATTAGACTATGATCATGGAACACAAAGAGGTTTTATCACCACCAACAGTTCCAACGCCAGAGACAGGGCAAGGAAAGATGCCTGTGCCGAGCGTAAAACAAGAAACAAAGCCAGTTGATCCCGAGGTAAGTAAAGGTCTTAAAGAACTCAAAGAACAGAGCGAGGCTTTTAATAAGGCTGTGAAGAAACTAACTTCAAAAAACCAGAGGAAATCCTTCAAATTTCAAGACAAAATTAACCACTTTACCGCAAATCTGACTAAAGATGTCTCTAGGCATATTGAAACCTATGACCCCTCAACAACGAATAAAAGCTTAATTGAGTATGTCAACGAATTCTACGAAAGAAGGGTAGAGGAATTGATCGAAGAGGCAGTTTCTGAGGAGAGCCAAAAATCGGAGAAGAGAGCAATTAAAGTCACTGGGGCAATCGCAAGATCTATAGCTAACGCTGCAAAGGATAAACCTCTCGAAGCACGAGATAAATTCATTGAAGAAACAATTGAAAAAGTTACGGCTGGAGATGCTGAATTACCTGAGAGAACGATTGAGAAAGCTGCCTCTACACTGAGTAAGAACGAGGAACTGGGAAGGAATGACAAACAATTTCTTGAAGAGATGGTAGCACAAGCAGCACATAGTGACCAATCAGTGAATCGGCTTATTAAAGCTATTTCGACTGAAGAATTAGAAATTCCCCGAGTAGCATTATTAGCACTAATTGTAGATATATTAGGAGAAACTTCAGATTCCAAAGACAAGGTATCACGGGTATTAGAGCTTCTAAATGTCTCAGACGAAGAAAAGGAAGCTTTGTTAAGTGTCCAGGAAGAGGAAGATTCCGATGTTAAGGAAACACCTAAGTCAGGAGAAGCGAAGGCGTACAAGAAAACAATGTTAAGGACAGAAGACAAAGATGCCAGGATAACGGAGCTTCTAGAAAAAATCGGTGTCCCGAATCCGCTGACTGCCAGCAACGGAGAGATCGGGAAGTATGTTGAAGGGCGGATCCAACAGATGGTAGACACGGTTGAGGAATACGATTCCATTTCTATAAGATCGAGGGAAGGAGAAGTGAGAAATTACCTTGACTCTATTATATATGCATCCCCTGCAGGATCAATTATTGATCTTGCGGACGTCGACAGAGCTTTTGAACTCTATAAGCTTGTACCCCCGGAGGATGCAAATGAAGCGACTCTCAGAAATCTCCAGGAGGCAAGATATATTAAAGAGACATACAGAGAACTAATTATTGAAAGAAATAGACAGAACGTTCCTCAGAAGAAAGCAGAGTACCAAGGTATTCATTTAGCAGTAAAAAAAATCAACGAAAGAAGGGGAGAAGAAGAACAGGTGGAATTTATTGATATTCTGGAAACACGCGATATAGTTAAAGATCCCTTTGAAGTTGTAACTAGCATGTCTACCCAATGTCAGGATTTATTTGAAAATCTAACAGAAGAAGAATTAGACATAGTTTCTGAGGAAAGAACTAACGCAGTAATTAATCATCTCTTAGGGAAAATTACCAATGGAGAATCAGAGGAATTCACAAATAATTTACAAAAGTTACTATATACCAAAGAGGGAAAGATAGATTACACCAAAGTAGCGCTCAGAGAAGAAGCGGGTATCTCCTGTCTGGTGTTCTCTTCAGAGTCCGTTCTGGCTTATATTGCGCATCTGGACGGCGTTCAACTCGTCACAAATGAGGAAGGAGTGTTAGAAACAAGTTATTCGCCCGAACTAGCACGTGCGAAGACAGATGGATCACAATCCATAAGAGGTCTGGCCCATAAGGAAGAGAATCTTATTATGACTCACGATTCAAAAGAGGAACACCTCACCAGAAAGCACGAAGCAGGACATAAACTCGCAGAAGATGCAAGAAAGATGAGGAGAACCGCAGTAGATAGAATGGTCGCTTTTAAGATGGCAGATGCGTTCATGAAACATACACAACCAGATACCTATCTTCAGAACCAAAATACTCATAAGGATCAAATTACAGACGAGACTAGAACTCTATCGAAAGTGATCGCAAGGGTTTTAAAAGAAGGAAATGTAGAAAATGTATTAAACCTCATTCAAGAAGGGGGTTTAACAGAACTTGGAGTGGATACTTTAGAGATGACGGAAGAATTAAAAGCAAAGGCAATCCAAATCCTTGAAGTAATGCGATATGCATATACGTCAAATGATAGGAAATCTGAGGAGGATGATTTCCAAGCAAATCTGTTAAATGAGGTTCGACAGCTAAGGAGCTTGGACGCATTTTCGGAAGTCCCGGAACAACAGTTAGTTTATATGTTGGGGAAATACAAAGACTTGGCGGCCTACCGAGACAAGAAGATAAGGTTTCTTGAAAGCACGGACTATGTTGCTGCGTCTCAAAGAGTTGAGGAATTATCTACCCAAATGCAAGACCACTTCTCACAGGAAGAACCCCTAACCTTAGCCTCAGCAGGTTACAAAGTGGGTGAGTATCAATCCACTATAGAAGACCCTGATGAAATATATTTCGGAGAAGGAGAGATTAGAGACGAATATAATGAAAACTCCATTGAATCATTAACAAGAATTCGATTACTAAATCGTCTTAGAGCTGACAACCAAGAGGTTCCCGAAGAAATAATGGAAGCATTGGTGGAAACATGGAAGAATAGAATATCTAAGTCCGATCCATTCAGTACAGAGAATACATTGAAATTTATTTTTGATCTCGTTACAGCAGATAGTAGTTTTGACCTCACCTTGCCAGATGGCTCAAATTCTCTGCAAGAAAACGAAGATCTCCTGGATCTAGCAGAGGATGGAAGCGAGCTTCTCCGCTATTACGACAACGGGAAAAAGCGTGAATATTTAAAACTAAAGTCATATGCTATCAAAGCATTGCGTTTAAGGGCAAAAGAATACGACTGGCCAGAGAATGAATTAGAGGAGCAGATAGAAAATATCAACGAAACTATAGATAGAGTATTCAGTATATATGCTTCTGTATTAGCTCAAGGATTTGAGCCAACGGAAGAGGAAATAGGAGAAGAGAGAGTAATGACTACAGACAAGTACAAATTGTCAGAGCCAGTGGATATAAGATCTCAAGTTACTCTTCTAGATCAACAGGGCTACTTGACTAACTATTTCTCAAGAGAAGAAGCTCCGATCATTGGAAGTGTCCCCATTATAGGGTATCCCGCCTCAAGAATGCTATCTAAACTTGGGTTTACTCCCAAAGATTTTGCAGAGCTTGGTTTCGTAACAGATGCACGCCAAATAAAAAGGAATCGCATGATGCCTTGGGGCATAGGAGAAAGGAAATGGGGTAGTAGACTGGCAGAGAGTATAGGCTTCCATAATCAAAGCGATCGTGAATGGAGAGAAAGCTTGGGAGCCGACACCGTAACTCGTTTAGAAATGAAGTCCATATATGAGGTAATGTATGATCAAACTACAAAAGCAATGGTGCACGAAGCACAAATTCAGAACTATCATGCTATGCTCTTGGCTTCAGAGAGAATTGGTCTCCTATATTTCGATGGTGAAATGAATCAACCGGGAGTGTACTCCGCTATGGAAGAGGTAGATAAATATTATGATGCAAATTTATACCAACAGGGACAGCCGGGGGGGGCCTTATACAAGAAGATGATTGCCAGTGGATACTCAGCAGAGGAAATTGCATTTATTGTTGAATCATTTAATCCGGTTCAGAAGATGAATGGGGTAGACGAAAGCAAGGATACTTTGAAGTTTAGACTAGGGACAGTAACCGATCACTGGGTCAAACGTGCGAAAATGATGCGAATGAAAGATGTTTACACAACAATCCTGAAGAGGGGATCGAATGAGGATTTTATTAAACAAGGAGAAACTTTCAGCGTGACAGTGAAAGACGGTGATAAAAATGTATTCTCTACTATCATAGCAGCTAGTAACACTGCTTTTGTAAATCATTGCTGTCCGATAAAACTTTTGTCTATTAGCAA
>CAYVIR010000090.1:0-4759 GCA_964451645.1 uncultured Candidatus Saccharibacteria bacterium
ACTGATCTTAACGAAACAAATACTAACGGGGCCTTGTATGCTTATAGCCTAGAATCTGATGGATATATGCTTGGATATTGCCAGGAGAATGGTGATGTATATAATGCAGGGACGTCAATAGACAAATTCCCTGGAGATCAAGTGCCATTAGTTTGTAATTAAAAGATTAAATAGACACGGAAGGTCTTATTGAAGTCTTCTTTGATTCTCAAAGAATGTGGAGAAATTTAAGGGAAAAAAACTACAAGTAAAGAATAAATACACTACTCTTCTTCTAAAAAAAAGAAGGTATCGTATATTGGTGTTCATCTTTTCTTTTGTCTTAATTATTTCCCTCTTGGTTATCCTATTTGGTGGTAAATTTAAACTTCAGATGAAGGATAACGCTCGCAAGCAACTTATGGAGGAGATCGTTTCTATAATAAATAAGCAGTATCTTGAAGATGGCTCATATCCGTCCTCGATACTCTTTTCTAAACATGAAGCTCTACTTTGTAAAGATGTGGATTGTAGAATTACTCAATCAATTAAAATAGGGAAATTAGCTAAATCAATAAGTGGTGCGGATATAAGGACTACAACGGATGCTACAAAATATGGGTACTTCCCTATTGAGGACGGGTATCAGCTTGGATATTGTGATGAGAATGGCAATATAGAGGATTATGGGAATTCAAATAAACCTCCCTTATTAATATGTAATTGAAGTTATGTATAATTACTTACTCCCTGCTGTTTTTATTTTAGGCATGGTCTGGGGAAGTTTTATAAATATGGCTGTATATAGAGTTAAGCATGAGTTAAGCTTTAGCGGAAGATCTTTTTGCGATGGAAATAAAGAAAAACTTGGAGCATTAGATTTAATACCCATCCTGTCGTTCTTCATTTTTAGGGGAAAATGTAGGCATTGTCGGAAAAAGCTGCCCTGGATTTACCCCTTAATTGAAATTATTACCGGCCTTTGCTTTTGTCTGGCCTTTCTGGTCGTTACAAGACAAATGGAGATGTCATACTGGTATTTTATTAATCTCTGTGTCACTTTTACATTTGTCGTATTCTTTATATTCTTCGGTGCGTACGATTACTTATATTGGCAAGTAAATGTGAAGGCAATAAGACTGGCTTTAATCTTCGCCGTAGTAGTCGCTATTTTGTCGATAATTTTTTCTGAGATCTTAATTTCGGGTGTCTCCGGACTAGGGGGAGGCCTAATCGCCGGATCCATAATCGCATTGATCGTGAAGTTCACTAAAGGTTCAGGCATGGGAGAAGGAGATATCTATCTTATGGCATTTGCTGGAGTATTTGTAGGGTTAATGGGGATTCTTCCACTATTTATGATCAGCTCTATAACAGGTGCTGTCGTTGGAATTATCAAGGCCGTGAAAATAGGCAAACTCCATGGCGTACAGATTCAGTTTGTTCCTTTTATTAGCTTCGCGGCGTTAATGATATTTTTCTTTGGAGACGAGATCTCTAAGCTACTCTATTTGGACGCATTTATAAATATTTTATGAAAAGGAGGAAATACGGCGGATATACATTTTTGGAATTGCTTGTCGTCATGGCCATCATTGCCGTATTACTTTATATGCTCATTCAGGTGATCGCAGCTTTCAGAAGAAATTTAGAACTTCAACAAGCGAGTGATCAGATAACAATCGGAATCAGTGAAACAAAAAACTCCTCAATAAATAATGTCCTGCCTGACCATGTCGTCCCTGGCACCAATGAAATCTATGGATATAGCTTAGAAGTGCGAGATGACCGGTTGGTTCGGATTTTAGAAGTGTGTATTAAAGACCCGATAACTAATCATTTAAATTGTTCTTACTCGGGGACGCCTATTGATCTTGTAAATACACAATTCTTATCCAAGGTGAAGATCTCTGCGAGTGGCTGTGACAATGTACTGATGTTAAACTTAACTGGTGACATTAAGTTAGGGAATGGTGGAACATACTCGGATAGTAGTACTTGCGAGTTCACCCTTACACATGCGGCCGATGGAAGGACATTCCGAGTATTTGTATTTGATAGCGTAAACAATACGACCGAAATTAAATATGCGGGACATTAAAAATAACAATATAAATGCTTTTGGGCTCTTGGAGTCTTTAGTCGCGATTGTTGTATTCGGTGCTGCAATTCTTGTCGGCTTATCTTTAATTGTAAAATCACTTGGGATTATTAAAGATAATCAAGTAAGCGACCAGGCGGCCGCCTTCATGGTGACTAGCCTGGAGTATATGAGGTCTCCCAATGTAAAAGCAAATGATTTACTCCAGGATTACTATTATGTTTTAATGGGTGTCGGGAATGAACAGATTTCGGGCATTCATGTAGATCTCGGAGCGATTCCCATTGATGAAAATACTTGCGAGTCCAGTGTATATCGTGTCGATATTGATGGCCCTGATTCCCAAGGTATATTTTGTAATCAGCTTTTTGTTCAGAAAGTTGATGCAGCTGATCCTAGTAGTAACTTAATAATTACATCCAGAATTGTTTATAAATTGTCCAATCAATATGTGACTAGAGAAATTAGAGGATTTAAGAAATATAATATTGAGTTATAGATTTAAGGGTCATAGAAAAGTTAAGAGATTAGAGTGTAGAGTTAAGAATTAAACAGAAAATTAGATCAGAGATTAAAGTTAAGAGTTGAGCCAACTCTGAACTTTTAACTCTAAACTCATAACTCGATTTAAAAAATTATGATTTCTGAAATGAAAAGTAGTGATAAAAAGAGCAACTTAGCTGCCTATTCTCTTCTTGAAATGCTTATAACATTGGCAGTCTTTGCAATTCTCTTAACGATGATAATTAATGTTTTATTGATTAGTATTGAAGCGGGAAGAAAGATCTCCTCAAGATCGAGAGTTCGGGGAGACCTATCGGAAGTCTCTGTAATGATAAGAAGGGATTTTAGAAATGCGACAAAGATCGATAGTAGTAATTGTGGTTTAAGTGTAGGGTTATTTTTAGGAAAGTCTGCTTGTGTTTTTAGCCTTTCCGGTATTAATTATGCATGGGTGCAAGGAAATGATACCAATGGTTGTCCAACTTCAAAGTTATGTAAAATGAAAGAATCTTCACCTGGAATTTACGAATTATTCTATCAGAGTTCGGATATTTTGGAGTTTCAAAATGATACTAAATTTGAACTGGAAGTTTATAGTGAAAATGAGAGTGTAACTCAAGGCATTTTGCTTGCTACTTTGTTCGCTGTGCCACCTGTGGCATCAAATTTAGATGTCCCGCTTCAGGTAAGACAGGTAAATGTATTTGCGAGAAATTTTTAGTTGGGTCGGTTTATAGAGTTATCTGTTCGAAGAGCATAGTCTAGTATCTCCAATGTAGGCCTGTGGAGAGGCGTTAATAACTCCAGTTGAATTATCGGGGAGTCATTTAAGTCATCGTCAATGTCGGCCGTGGCCAATATTAGTCTTGCCTGGAAAGGGAGGCCTGGATCGGCATCTACTAAGGTAAGTTCCGTTGTCCCTGAGAGCATGATCGGACGCATCCTTACAGAAAGGCTGGTATGCCCTGACCCAAGTTTAACGAGGCAATCGCGGATATTAAATTCGAAGCTATTTGTGCCCAGCGTTAGAAATTCTATGCAATTGTTGCTTGCATCCAAGTTTGTGAAAATTCGAGGCGAGTTATTATCATATACACTTTCGGTGGTTTTATATTGCCCATTTGATGAGTCTAAATAGTCTATATTTACAACCCATGCTACCGTTCCCTTCCAACTAAAAGACAAATCACCGTCATATCCACTTCCTAAGTCTATTGTCACACTCTTATCTTTCCCCACAACTAAATTCTCAAATTCAACAAGATCCTGTTTTGTCACATGGAGCTGATTTTCATTTAATGCAGATGCATTTGATAAATTTAAGAGCTCAATTGTACAATTAGCATCTGCATCAATATCACAGTCAGGGGAAGTCCCATAAATGATATTCAGAAGTTCTTCTTCTACGGCATTGTAGTATTCTTCATACTGTTCAGATTGTAGTAGTTCAGTGGCATCTTTACGTACATTTCGTGCGATAAGTACCAATAGGATACTTATCATTGCCAATACAAGCATAATAATAATTAATATTTGCCCCTGATGTGTTTTTTTTGGGATGATAGTTCTCATAATGATCGTATATACTGACTTTCTCGAATATTGTATCCAAAGCTGTAAGTCAAGAGATCTCCATAAATATATAAATATCGAGGATCATATTCGATAACCTCCGAAGGGGAAAATTCACTCCTGATGCTGCCTATATGCCTACTTAAATCTAAATTCCCTGAGGGTGAATTGGCTGTCTCCACTACCCCACCCCATATATACAGGCCATCTCTCTCAGTATCCGGCAAAGTCTCAAATAATCCTGTGATGAAATATGCGTGTAGTTGATCATATTGAGTAAGCAGTGGAGCATCGGTTGATCCTAGGTTAGCACCTGCGTCTACTGTCGTCTTCCCTCTTACTATAAAAAGGCATCCATTATCATTCCCTGTCACTCGAAGGTCAGGGCTAATCTGTAAATCCCCATCGATTAGAAATATTGTCTTTCTGTCACAATTGTCTATGGAGATTGCGCTCCCCCCGAGAATAATGAGATTTACTTCATTTGCATCAATTCCAGGTATATCTGAAATAGAGTTGACGTTTATATTAGGATGGTCAAGTTTTATTACGTCAGTGGTAGGATTGGTGAGATATTGCTGAAGATATACAAACCAGGAGTAT
>CAYVIR010000091.1:0-3511 GCA_964451645.1 uncultured Candidatus Saccharibacteria bacterium
CCCTCCTGTCGAAATGATCAATCCCTGGTCTTCGCCTATCACCCCCAAATTGATTATCTCCGCTGTGTAATCCGGTAATTTCAAGGTGGCAGCCACCTGGGCTAAAGTGGCTATCATCAGAATGACAATCGAAAGCTTATATGGTTTTAGGAAATTAAGAATTTTCATCAGAGTATTGTCTCTCTAGGTTTGTAAAAAGCTTTCGTTGAATATTGATCATGATGGTTAACTCTTGACTCGAAAGAGAAGTTAGTAGCCTTTCTATTTTTTTGTAGACTACTTGTTGGATTAATTTTAATTGCAATTGTCCTTTCTTCGATAAGTATACCCGATTAATACGTTTATCAGAGCTATCTGCTTTTTTGATAATTAATCCGGCTTTCTGCAACCTGTTAAGGTATTGGGAAATTGCAGCTGATGACATCAAAAACTTGTTCGCGATTTCATTCACAGTACTTCCCGGGGATTGATCGAGAATTACCAAGCCACTGAATTGCAAGAGGGTAGTGGATCTGCTTTTGCGATCACAATCATCGATTTCGAACATCATCTTACGCATTCTAAACATCATTTCTATGAATTCTTTAATTTGAACTTCCTTCCTTTTGTTCATCAGAATTATCTAATAGCATTAGTATTTTAAGACAGAAATATCTTAGCACATGAGATATCTTGGACACAACAAAGGGTAAAGAAAACGGAAGGATTAAATACATCTTAGAAAGTTGGAAAAGATATTAAGTGATTCTTTAAATACCCCAACGTTACCTTTTTACAGATTAATAATATTTATGAAGAAGGTATTAATTATCGGAGGGGGGTTGGCAGGCCTTAGCTGTGCTGTCTATCTGCTTGACAAGGGTTTCTTGCCGCACATTCTAGAGAAGAACAGCGTGGTCGGAGGGAGAACTTCTTCTTGGGCTGAAAATGGGATGAATCTGGAATCGGGACTACATAGGATGTTGGGATTTTATAAGGCTCTCCCGCAATTACTAGAAAAATGCGGCGTGGAGACGGACGAAATAATCCAATGGATGGATGAGATAGAAATACGATTGCCTGATGGCGAACCCTCGGCTGTATTTGCTATCTCGCCTTTAGGTAAACCACTTGCATCTCTCCTTGATGCATTAGGGAATAATGATTTTGTTTCCCCAAAAGATAAAATTCTCCTAGTTAAATTCTTTGCTATAGGATTGAAGTTATATTTTGAAGATCCAGAAGAATTGGATAAATACTCCATTGTCGAGTTTGCATACAAACACGGATTAAATAAGCAGATAATATTTCGAGTAATTGAACCTCTGACGAGTGGGCTATTTTTCCTGAAACCGGAGGAATATTCGGCATATGTTTTTTTCGGAACTATTGGGCCATATATTAAACGTATCCATAAATTTGGGGAAGGTGCCTTTAAGGGAGGTATGACTGAAGTTATGACTCAACCAATTGCCAAATATATCGAAGGCAAAGGAGGAATTGTCGTAAAAGATACTAAGGTAGAGGGTCTAGTGATGGATAAAAAAGGAAAAGCTCGGGGTGTAAAAACTGCATCCGGAGAAATAACTGCTGATCATGTAGTATTGGCAACGGATCTAGGGAGTGCTCAGGCACTTATCGGGAATGCATTCCCAGATAATGGGGAATTCAAAGCTATGTTGAAGCTGAAAACTATGCCTGCTATAACAGTACAATTCGAACTCGAGAAACCCACTAATCCTACGGACAGAGTCACGTTTAGTCCGGGCACTGTCTGGGGGTGCTATGCTGAACAGTCTCGAACAACCTTTAAATCAAAATCAGGCCGGCTTGCCCTCATACTTTCAGACCCCAAAAGGTTTATTGATAAACAACCTCAAGAAATAATGGATTACATTAAAGAGGATTCAGCAAGGATAGGGATCGATTTATCTACAATTAGGAAATATCATGTGAACTATTTACCAAAGGATTTTTATTCACTCTCCCCAGGCAGCGAAAAGTTAAGGCCCACCCAGAAAACCAATATCAAGGGGTTAACTCTAGCAGGAGATTATACTAAACAAAAGTATTTGGCAACCATGGAAGGGGCAGTTTATTCCGGTAGAAAAGCGGCAGAAACTGTGAGTTTAGAGCTGGGGAGTGAGGGGAATGATTAATGATGGGGCGGATTATACGAGTGCTGCTGATCTTCTTCCAAATGTGTGCGATTGGCATACACTTTCCCAAAGTGTAAATGGAAGCTAAGTCAGGATATATTTACTGTACTCTAACTGCTATCTGTCTTCTTAGTATTAATCTCCGTTGGTGAAGTTGTATATCATTCCTTGGCCTGCAAAACGCTATAATTGGGATATGGATCGTCAACGTTGAAGACTAACAGGATAGTGGCCGAAGATTTGAAATGTAACTAAGAAGAAGGTTCCTGCTATTGCTAGATAGTCCTCCCAGTACTTCAGGTATCATATAATTAATATCTTAGAATAGCTTCATCTCAAATGAGGTGGTAACAGTACCTTCATGTCTTCTAGTCCATCGATAATCACAGGATGAAAGTTGTATATAGCAAATGTGTCTATATTCCTTGGAGCTTCCGCTCTTTGCGCCCTTTGTTCACTTGGGACCGATCGACCCATTTGGCCAAATCCCGATCCTCCTCCCATTGTTACAAGCCCATAGTCTTTATTTCCTGAAGTATCATTGTACATATAGTTATTCAAATAGCTATCTGCCAGCAAGTAGGTAGGTTCTTCAAGGGGAGCTACACCGACCATAACACTTACTCCATTTGCAATTAGTAGGTTGTTTAGAAGGGACGGATGTTCTCCAACTGCTCCTCGAAGATCCAGTAGACCTTCAACCGTGAATGCACCTGGATGCTCACCGACTAAAGGAGCAATAGGCAAATTCGTATATCCATTAGTCAAGAGATATTTAGATTGTCCATTAACCCAAGTAGTGGAGTAAACTCCTTTATCGAATGTTGCTGCCAATCCTTTGCGTCCGTGGGTATCGATCCCTCCGGCGAAATATAACGTTTCGTTGACACTTGGAAGTCCCACGAAAATATCCAACATGGGTATCGCATCAAGGTCCTGCTGGGTTAATTCTCGACCCGTTGATCTAACAAATATCGCTTTCACGAACTCCAGCATTGGAAAAAGACTATCCCCATCCTGATAAAGACTCTCAAATCGCATGGATCTCCTTGCTTCATCAGCTACACTAGCTACTGTAGCGACTGGCCTTACTACTCCGTTTAAGTTTGTTGTTCTTGCATATAAATGATGCAAAGATCCTGAATCAGCAGTGTAGTTAATAAAGGGATCGACTAGATGAAGTCCCATCTCGGGTCTTCTATCAGTATCTACTGGTTGGATTATTCCCCATGGATTTGGCGTGGACCAAGATGGTGGTATTAATGGACTTTGAGGACCCAAGTCCGGTAAGACTCCCATGGTTGAATTATATAATCTTAATACATATATTATACCACATTTACATACTAAATGTGTAATAGTATTTTAAAATA
>CAYVIR010000091.1:3521-4755 GCA_964451645.1 uncultured Candidatus Saccharibacteria bacterium
GACTAGATGAAGTCCCATCTCGGGTCTTCTGTCAGTATCTACTTGAATTATTCCATTTGGGTTTGGTATGGACCAATATGCTTGTGGAAGCAGACCTTGTAGATCCTGATCCCGTTTGTCCATAGCTAAACTATATAATCTTAATGCATATATTATATCACATTCCCCTTCTGGTAGCCTAGAATGGTGTCCTTATCCATAAATATCTTTCTTATTGTGAAATGTTTATAAGAATAAAGCAGGCATCACAAAATTCTCTGCGGTCATGGTTCGGTTGCTATATATTATTTCTTTAGGATTATATTTGAGGAGGAATTAAAATCTTATAGTAAGAATGTATGTAATTTTGCAGCTGACGCTTTTTTGTTTAGAACGGTCAGGGTATAGGAGGAAGAAAGGGAGTTAGCTCAGATTCCCTCTAAAACTGAACCTCGGCTTATCCATACTAGGGATTCGTTTTTATATACGGTTAAAAGATTAGAGCCAAACTTCTCCTGGAAAGTTTCAACAGTACCTTCCCCGCTTCTCCCGGAAGCATTGAATTTAGAGGCAAGGTTGAGAATTAAATATCTATCTACATTTTCTAAATACCAATCTGTACAACCTCCTATCCCACTTGCGAAGAAATTGCTGGAATTAAAAATATGTACGCTATTATGATCTTCGCATTTAAAACCTCTTATCGAAACATTATGTGCATTTCGGATTTCTATTTGAATACTCTGCGGATCCACAGGCGGATAAGTAGAACTAACTGAATCCATACACGCTGATGTATTCAAAAGACAGTTATAACCTCCGTCTTCCGGGTCGAGTCCATAGAAAGTAAGTTTTTGGGTAGTCCCTAGAACTTTTATCCCTCTATAATTAGGGATCCATTTATTGAGTATACCATTTCCGGAGGTATTGACTCCGTACCATTTCCCCCCACCATTGTCAGTTATAAGGATTTCTGCCCTCGGTTTGTATAAATCGTAATTATACTTTTTGTTAGGAAAGGAACGTGTAGATCCAAGGCCATATACAAGAGAGTCTTTTCCGGATCTCCAGTGTATCAAATTGAAAGTAGCTACATTTGGATTTCCATTGTAGTGCATTTTGAAATATCCTAGGGCAGTCTTAGAATTCGGGTCGTTTGGAGAGCGGAGTACAGCAGTTTGGGAATCTGTCCTCCAAGATGGGTTGGTTACAATTTCGGTTAAATAATTGGTAACTCCGAAAAGATGTGTATTTG
>CAYVIR010000092.1:0-4628 GCA_964451645.1 uncultured Candidatus Saccharibacteria bacterium
GGAGAAAATTATTATTTATGGGGATTATGATGTAGATGGAATCACTGCGACTTCCATCCTTTTCGACTTCCTTTTTAGGCAACTTAAGGCCAATGTGCTGCCATATATCCCTAGCCGTTTTGACGAAGGCTATGGCCTGAATGAAAAGGCATTAGAGCAGTTCCTCCGAGATAAGGTTGAGCTACTAATCACTGTAGATTGCGGAGTGAGAGATGGAAAGATGCTCGAGAAGGTTGTAAAGGGTAAAATGAAGGTCGTTGTTACCGATCATCATGAACCACCTGCTGATACCGAGGCGGTTTCCTCTTTGCTTGCTTCTGCTGATTATGTAATCCATCCTGAATTTAGTCCGAATTTGAAGTTTAAAAGTATTTGCGCTGCTAGTGTTGTATGGTTTCTTATCAATGAATTAAGCATACAGGCAAAACAGGCAGGTTTAGTAGATATGGCCTTCAGTCCCGATAAATACCTGGATTTGGTAGCACTGGCTACAGTTTGTGATGTTATGCCACTTATTGATAAGAATAGAATAATAGTAAAAAAAGGATTAGAGATTATGAAGGATACAAGCAACATCGGGTTGCGGGAGCTGTTCTCATTGTCTGGGGTACTCTCTGAAGATCTTACAACATATCACTTAGGATACGTTCTTGGTCCCAGGCTGAATGCTGCAGGTCGCCTCGAAACGGCACTCGATGCTGTAAGACTTTTAACCTCCGCTAATCTATCTACAACAAGAAGTCTGGCCAGAAAACTTTCTGATCTGAATTCACAAAGACAAATTATCACCAGCGATTTGATTAATGAAGCTGAGGCTCAATTAAAAGACTGGGGAGAGGGCAAGAAACTGATATTCATAAGAGGCAACGACTGGCCTGAGGGTATCGTGGGATTAGTCGCCGGTCGGTTGTGTGAAAAATATCATAAACCGGTATTAGTTACTTCTGTAAAAAATGGCAAGGGAGTGGGTTCTGCTCGCAGTATTAAGGGCTTTCATATTACTGAGGCCATTTCGGAGCTTTCTGTCCTTTTAGAAAGGTTTGGAGGCCATGCACAAGCGGCAGGTTATACTTTGTTGGAGGAGAATATTGAGAAATTTTCGTCGAAATTACTTAAAATTGCAGAAGAGAGAATAAAGGATGAGGAACTAACAAAGGAATTACAAATTGAGTTTGAGCTTCAAAACGGAGAGATATCGCATAAGACTATAGAAGATATCGAGAAATTCTCCCCCTTCGGATTTGGGAATAAGCAACCGATACTGTTGCTAAAAAAGCAGCAAGTAAGATATATAAAGTTGGTAGGGGCTTCTTCAAGTCATATTAAACTTGGCCTTCAAAGTGATATGGGGCCACTTGACGGTATTGGATTTAATCTTGCTCACTTTCATAGCACAATACAAAAAGATGATGTCATAGACTTGGTAGGATACCTTGATGCAAATAAATTTATGGGAGAAACAAAGATACAATTTAAAATAGTAGATATTAAACCCTCTGATGACAGACAAAGTTTTTAAGTGGTTGAATGACAACTTTTATAATCTTTTCGTCGTATTGCTATTCTTTCTAAATGTCGTGCCAATTGCTGCCCCGTTTTTACTTCACTATGATATTACTATTCCTTCTAAAGCGATATATTTTGTGTATTCCTTCTTCTGTCATCAACAGCATTGGAAAAGCTTGCATATATTTGACCATCAATATGCTTGGTGTACAAGGGATATGTTTATATGGGGGAGTATGTTTATAATGGCTGTGCTGGGAAAGAAAGAAAAGTTTCCTCCATTAAGTCTGCGATGGTTGGTTATTTACTCGTTGCCTATTGCCTTGGATGGAGGTATTCAAACAATAGCAGCAATTATAGGTTATGAAAGTGGAAATCCCTTTTATGTGAGCAATAATTTCTTTCGAATGGTGACTGGAAGTATTTTCGGTATGGCCCTGGGTTTATATATCTTCCCTCGTTTGAAAGAGGTCCTATTGGCAGAAAAAGAAGGTGTGGTAGGGGAATCAAGGCCACCTAATAGAGCTGGGAATATGCCACGGGGAATTATGCTTTTGTTGATGGGTTTTATGGCATTGGTGTATGTTCTATTAATTGGAATTTGGGATGTAACTTCTACATCTTTTAGGCCATTTAATTGGCTGGATTCTAGGACTCATATCCCGAGTGTGAAAGAGGAATGGTTTATGAGAAGGCAGACAGGAATATAGATTGTCTATGGTTCTCGCCTTATGTCTGGGCACAGAAATTACAATCCTGACAAATAGGACAAATACTAGGGTTTTATATATCGAGTGGGAATTTAAGACAAAGGGCTCTCACTCTTTTGGCTATTTCTTTAAGTGTTATATCTCTCGAAGCCTTATAATCGAATTCTTCAAAATCCATGTCTTTCCAGCCTACTATTGCTTCCATAACTTCGTTCATCCATTTCGCGATCGAGGCCATTTCATTCTCTTGCATACCGCGAGTTGTAATCCACGGTGTCCCAACTCTTAGAGCTGATGGGTCTGCGGGAGATCGACTTTCTTGCGGCATTGTATTCATGTTGGCAATGATCCCGGCATAATCTAGAGCCCTAGCATACTTTTTGCCGAATATCCTTTTATTTGTAAGGTCAATCAATATTAAATGTTTGTCAGTTCCACCTGTTATTATTTCAAAGCCATACTTTTGTAATTCCATTGCTAAGGCTTGTGCATTCTTTACAACCTGCTCGGCATAAGATCTAAAACTAGGTTCAAGTGCCTCTCCTAACCCCACCGCAATGCCTGCTATGCTATGATTATGAGGGCCACCTTGGAGGCCGGGGAAAATGGCTCTATTTATCCTCTTCATCAATTCGGACCTGGCCAAGATGATTGCTCCACGATTACATCGGAGGGTTTTATGTGTCGTCATTGTCACCACGTCGGCAAGCCCAATAGGAGACTTCATCACTCCTGCCCCGATGAGACCTGCTTCATGAGCTATGTCGGCCAGATAATATGCTCCGACAGACTTTGCTATGGAGGCCATCCTTCCATAGTCTATCTCTCTAGGGTAGGCAGTGCCACCGGTGATTATCATCTTAGGTTTTTCTTGTTGGGCGATATTTTCAATTTCATCATAATTTAGCAATTTTGTCTTTGGATCGGTCTTGTACTGTACCGCTTTGTAGAATTTTGAGGTCACATTGACTTTTCGCTTTCCGCCTTCGTAAAACATAACATTTGGGACAAACTCCGCAGAATCTTTATCAGGGCTATAGGACCATCCATGAGATAAATGCCCTCCATCGGGTAGGTACATCCCCATTATTTTGTCTCCGGGCTCCAATAAAGCAATATACACGGCCAAGTTTGCAGGACTGCCTGAAAGAGCTTGAATATTGACTTCCCAATCGGAAGGCAGGTTGAAAAACATTTTCGCCCTCTTGATTGCCAATTCTTCTAGTTGGTCTATATGATAATTCCCCTCGTAATACCTCGCTTTCGGATAACCTTCTGAATATTTATTCATGAAAACCGAACCTACTGCTTCTCTCACCGCACTAGACGCAAAATTCTCTGAGGGAATCATAGATAATTTCTCCTGCTGCTTTTTCTCCTCATCTTTTAAGATTTTGTAAATCGAAGGGTCTTGAATTTTTAGATGCTTTTGAGACATATTATTATTGGTAAAGATTAATTCAAAATGGGGGAGTAATTAATAAGTTCATATTAATAGCCCCGGCCGATACTGTCAATTTCAGAAAAGCATTGATATAATCGGAATCATTAACTGAGATAATCAATGAGGAAAAAAGTCGCGATAATTGGGGGAGGAATTCTAGGATTAAGTCTAGCTTATGAATTGGCTCATAAGAGTTTCGATGTAACTTTGTTGGAAAAAAACAGTGATTGGGGAGGACTTGCTTCTGGCCTGAAGATTGACGAAACATATTTAGAGAAATATTACCATCATTGGTTTAGGAGCGATAGACATATCCAAGGGTTGATACACGAACTGGGATTAGGTTATAGATTACAATTCTTGGAGAGTTCTATGGGTATTTTCCTCAATGGCGAACTTCATAATTTTTCGGGTAGTATAGACCTGCTCAGATTTAAGCCTTTGAATATCATAAGCAGAGTGCGTGCGGGCATTGTCTCATTAATTTTACAGAAGATGCCGTATAGAAAAGCCATGGAGGCCACCAATGCACTCGACTGGTGTTACAAATACTATGGAAGGGCGGCAACAAAAGTAATTTGGGAACCACTTCTAAAGGGAAAGTTCGGGAAGCAATATTCGACTATCTCTATGGCATGGCTTTGGGCAAGGATCCATGACAGAAGCAGTTCCAGGCCTAATCCCATCGGAAAAGAATATTTGGGGTACCTGGATGGTGGATTTCAGATCCTTATTGATACTTTAGTAAATAAACTTGATAGTTTTGGCGTCAGGCTTTTGAACAATGTGGAAATAAGTGAATACAGGAAGTCCGCAAATAAACATTTCCTAAAAATTAACGGAAAAGAAGAGAAGTTCGATATAGTTGTAAGTACTTTGCCCGGACCTGTATTTCTGAAATTATTCCCCGTAAGCAATCAGCAAAAGAAGAAAATTTAGAAAATAAAATAACTTTGCTCAACATGTAT